>NZ_JBEXSD010000028.1:0-68125 GCF_040613495.1 Nocardioides sp. NPDC006273
GCCCTACGACCGTGGCGGCCAGGATCGGCTGCTTGGGCAGCCGCTGCACCCGCCAGTCGACGTACGCCAGCAGCACCAGCAGCGGCATACTTTCGTCGCCCACAACTACAGTCTCGTCGCCCACAACTACAGTCTCGGCGCGCCAGAACTACGGTTTCGGCGGGGGCTACTTCTCCAGGGCCATCAGCGCGAGCGCGAACAGGAGGCGGTCGTGGGGGTTGGTGATGCTCCTGCCGGTGAGGTCCTGGATCTGCTTGATGCGGTAGATGACCGTGTTGCGATGGCAGATCAGATCCTGGGCGGCGTGGGTGGGGGAGCCGCCGTGGGCGATGAGGGCGCGGAGCGTCGCCAGCAGCACGTCTGACTGGTGCGACGGCTGGGCCAGGATCGGGCCGAGGGTGCGGCGGACGAGCAGGTGGGAGACCGCGGGGGAGGCGGTCAGGAGCACCTGCGGGAGGCGGTCGTCGACGACCGCGATGTCCGTACGTCCCCGGGGCACCGTCTCGACCGTGTGCGTGGCGAGCTGGAAGGCCGTGCCGAAGCCGCTCAGGTCGTCGGCGGTGGCGATCCCGACCCGGCCCGAGTTGCAGCCGGAGAGCTGCGCGACCAGATCGGCGACGGCGTCCGCGACCGGCCGCGACCCCAGCGGGACCAGGCCGAAGTGGTGGTCACCGCGGACGTGCCAGAACGACACCAGCCCGGTCTTCTCCAGCCGATCGTCGGGGTTGCGCAGCGGTGAGTCGCGGCTGCCGTCGAAGGCGGCGACGACGCAGGCCATCTGTGCGTCGGCGGCGACCCCGAGGATGTCCTGCACCTCGGCGGCGAAGGCCGGGTCGCCACCACGGCCCTCCGCGAGCCCGTCCAGGAGCCGGCCCTGGAGCTGCAGGTCGCGGCGCTGGAGCAGCGCCGCCTCCTTCCGGTAGGCCCCGGACATCACCGAGTTCTGCACGTCCAGGTCGGTCCAGACCTGGCGGCCGGCGAGCACCATCACCCGGTCGTCGATCCCCAGGGCCTCCTGCTGGTGGACCATCGCCTCCCACAGCATCCGGGTGCCGACGGTGTAGGCGTTGAGACAGAACTCCAGTGGTACGCCCTGGCGCGCGCGCCGCCGGCCGGTGTCGCGCCACAGGTCGACGGGATTGGCTCCTGGAGTGAGTCCGGCCATGGCCCGGATCCCGCGGCGTACGTGCTCCCGGGTGCTCGAGCGCAGGTCTGCTCGCACCGACGGATCGGCGTTCTGGTGCCACTCCGGCTGGATCGCGATCAGGGTCAGAGTGATGTCGTCGGCGATCGCATCGGCCTGGCTCACCAGGGAGGCCCAGGCACGCTCCACCAACGGACGAAGCTCCGCGTCGGGAGATGTGTCACGCATCACATCCATGTGCGGAGCGTCCCACGGGGGCTGCCGCTTCCGCCAGCGAACCTGGGAATCCCAGACGGAGCGCCTGAAAGATTTTGTGCACATTGCCTATATCCCCTGTTGTGCGGAGAGTCCAAAGTGAGAGCCGTCACATAGGGTGAAGGGAGCACGATGCATAAGCCTGGCGAAGGCCACCAAGTTCAGACCTCGCCGCTGTTCGCGGCCGAGGGGGTCTCGGTCCGGTTCGGAGGCGTACGCGCGCTGGAGGACGTCTCCTTGGAGGTCGCGCCTCACGAGGTGCACGGCGTCATCGGCCCCAACGGTGCGGGCAAGACCACCCTGTTCAACGTCGTGTGTGGGTTCGTCAGCCCGGGCGAGGGCGAGCTCCGGCTGCGCGGCAAGACGATCCCCACTCTCCGTCCGCACCAGCTCGCCGGTCACGGCATCGCCCGGACCCTGCAGGGGCTCGGGCTGTTCGAGCGCATGACGGTGCTCGACAACGTGATGGTCGGAGCCGACCGCCTCGCCCGCGCCGGCTTCATGCGCGGCCTGCTCGGCCTCGGCCACCGCGACGACGCCCGTCTCGCCGCCAAGGCGCGGGAGGTGCTCGGCGAGCTCGGGATCGAGTCGTACGCCGCCCGCTACCCCGGCAGCCTGCCCTACCCGATCCGCAAGAAGGTCGCGCTCGCTCGCGCGCTGGTCGCCGAGCCGGAGCTGCTGCTCCTGGACGAGCCCGCCAGCGGGTTGAGCGCCGAGGAGATGACCGAGCTCGGCGAGATCATCTCCGGCCTGACGGAGCGGACCGCCGTGATGCTCGTCGAGCACCACATGGACCTGGTGATGTCGGTCTGCCACCGGATCACCGTGCTCGACTTCGGACGGGTCATCGCGGCCGGTACACCCGACGAGATCCGCAACGACCCGGCCGTGCTCGCCGCCTACCTGGGAGACCAGGTCGACCACGACGACGACGCCGAGGTCCACGCACTGGTCTCGACAGGCTCGACCGACGATGGGGAGGAGGCCTGATGTTCGCCGTCGAGGACCTGAGCGCTGCGTACGGACCCGTCAAGGCGCTCAACGGCGTCAGCTTCACCGCCGAGAGGGGGCAGGTCACCGCGGTCCTGGGCGCCAACGGCGCCGGGAAGACCACGTTGCTGCGCACCGTCTCCGGGCTGGTGAGATCAACCGCCGGCAGCGTGATGCTGGACGGCAAGGACATCACCCGCACCGCGACCGAGAAGCTGACCTCGTACGGCCTCTCCCACGTCCCGGAGGGACGCGGCGTCATCGCCGAGCTGACCGTGGTGGAGAACCTCCGCCTCGGCGGCCTGCACCGCGCGACTGGCTCCGAGCCGATGCCGATCGAGCGGATCTTCGAGCTCTTCCCGCGCCTGGGCGAGCGCCGTGAGGCCACCGCTCACATGCTCTCGGGCGGTGAGCGGCAGATGCTCGTCATCGGTCGCGCGCTGATGGCGCGACCGACCGTGCTCCTGCTCGACGAGCCGTCCCTGGGGCTCGCCCCTCGCGTGGTGGCCCAGATCTTCGACCTGCTCCGCGCGCTGGTGCAGAACGAGCACCTCACCGTCGTGCTCGTCGAGCAGAACGCCCGTAGTGCCCTGTCCATCGCTGACCACGGCGTCGTGCTCAACCTCGGCAAGGTCGTCGCCTCGGCGCCGGCCGCCGAGCTGGCCGCCGACGAGCAGCTCCGTCACGCCTATCTCGGGTTCTGAGGAGCAGACATGCAGCAGTTTCTCGACACCACCCTCGGAGGGCTCGTGCTGGGCGCGGTCTACGCCGCGTTCGCGCTGGCCCTGTGCCTGATCTGGCGCTCGACCCGGATCGTCAACTTCGCCCAGGCCGCGATGGCGATGGTGACCACCTACATCGCGCTCTCGCTCATCAACGCCGACGTCCCCTACTGGGTCGCCTTCCTCGCCGCGATCGCCGCCGGGTTCATGCTCGGCGCGCTGGTCGAGCGGCTGATCATCCGTCCGGTCGAGGGCAAGGCCGACCTCAACGCGGTGATCCTCACTCTCGGACTGTTCATGGTGCTCCATGGGCTCACCGCGCTCGTCTTCGGCGTCCAGCACCGCGGCTTCCCGGCTCCGGTCAGCACCAGCGCGATCGAGGTCGGGGACACCTCGATCGGGATCACCCCGTTCGGCGTCCTCACGATCGTCATCGTGGCCCTGGTGATGGCCGGGCTCGTCGTCCTCTTTCGCTTCACCGACCTGGGCCTGCGGATGCGGGCCTCGGCGTTCAACGGCGAGGTCTCCCGACTCCTGGGCGTACGCGTCGGCCGCATGCTCACCCTCGGCTGGGCCCTCGCTGCCGCCGTGGGTGCGGTGGCCGGTTTGCTCATCGCCGGCGGCGACCTGGTGAACCCGGCGTTCATGGACCCGTTCGTGATCTACGGCTTCATCGCCGCCGTGCTCGGCGGCCTCGACTCGCCGATCGGGTCGGTGATCGGTGGGCTGATCCTCGGGCTCTCGCTCTCCTACGTCACCGGCTACGTCGGTGAGCACCTGGCGCCGCTCGTCGCGCTGGGCATCTTGATGCTGGTGCTGCTGGTACGTCCCAGCGGCCTCTTCGCAGCGGCTGCGGCCAGGAGGGTCTGACTCATGGAGCGTCTACGTTCTCTCGCCGGCCCGGTCCGGAGCGTGCCGCTGGTCCGGCACCTCCTCGTCGCCCTGATCGCATTCGTGGTGGTGGTCGCGATCATCGGCTCCTCCAGCCAGTATCTGCAGACCCGCTACGCCGAGATGGCCTTCTTCGCCATCGCGGCGGGCGGTCTCACCCTGCTGACCGGGCTCTCCGGCCAGCTATCGCTCGGCCACGGTGCCCTGATGGCCGTCGGGGCGTACGCCGCCACCCTGGTGCTCGAGCGCACCGGCGGCGAGACCCTGGCCGACGTCTTCCTCGCCCTGCTGGTGGCGATCGCCGTCTGCGCGGTGGTGGGGGTGATCGTCGGGGTCCCGGCGGCTCGGTTGCACGGTCCCTACATCGCGGGCGCGACACTGACCCTGGCCGTCGCCGTGCCGCGCCTGGCCAACCAGTGGGACTTCCTCGGTGGCGAGCAGGGGCTCCAGGTGCCGGTGCCGCGCGCCGCTGAGCTCCCGGTGTGGATCCAGGACCTGGTCTGGTTCTTCACCGCCGCCGAGATCGACCAGTACTCCTTCCTCGCCTACCTCGGCTGGGGGCTCCTGGTCCTCGCCTTCGTGGCGCTCGCCAACCTGAGCCGGTCCCGGGTCGGCCGCCGCTGGCGGGCGGTCCGTGACGACGACGTGTCCGCCGAGCTGGCCGGCATCCACCTCGGCCGTGCTCGCGTGGTCGCCTTCACCGTCAGCGCCATGTGCGCCGGGCTCGCCGGCGGACTGATGGCCATGAACGTACGTCTCACGGCGCCGGGCGCGTTCACGATCACCCTCTCGCTGACCCTGCTGGCAGCGGTCGTCCTGGGCGGGCTGGGCAGCCTGACCGGGGCGCTGATCGGGGCCGGCGTGCTCGCCTTTCTTCCTCACTTCGCCACCGATCTCGGGGAGTCGGTCGGGCTCAGCGCAACCCAGGCCGCGGAGGTCACCCCGGTGGTCTACGGGCTGGTGCTGATGCTCGTCATCCTCCTCGCTCCAGCGGGGATCGTCGGCAGCCTGCGCACGTTCCTCGCGCGCTCATCTCTCGGGTCAACCAAGGAGAAGACAACATGAGAACCACTGCACGCAGAGCAGTACAGGCCGTCTGTGTCCTCACCACTGCCTCCCTCCTCGCGGCCTGTGGCGGCGCGGGGAAGGAGCGTCCTTCCGAGGACGGGACGGCGGTCGGTGTCACAGACTCCACCATCAAGGTCGGTGCGCACTTCCCGCTGACCGGCCCGGCTGCGCCCGGCTACTCGGAGATCCCGTCGGGTCACCAGGCGTTCTACGAGTACGTCAACGACAACGGCGGCGTCCACGGACGTGAGATCGAGATGGTCGTCAAGGACGACGCGTACAACCCGACCAACACCAGCGCCGTCACCAACGACATGATCCTGCAGGACGAGATCTTCGCGATGGTCGCGGGCCTCGGCACTCCCACGCACCGTGCGGTCGTGCAGCGGCTCAACGACGACGGCATCCCCGACCTGTTCGTCTCCAGCGGCTCGCTGCAGTGGGGCGACGACCCGGCCGGCTCGCCGATGACGTTCGGCTGGCAGCCGGACTACGAGATCGAGGGCAAGATCATCGGGCAGTACGTCAAGGAGAACATGCCCGACGCCAAGGTCGGCCTCTTCCTGCAGGACGACGACTTCGGCGAGGACGGCGAGAAGGGCGCGCGGCAGTTCCTCGACTCCCAGATCGTCGACGTGCAGAAGTACACCCCGGGTGGATCGACCGACTTCTCCCCGCAGATGTCCTCGTTCAAGTCCAAGGGCGTCAACCTGGTGATCGGCTTCAACACGCCGTCCTACACCGCGCTGAGCCAGATCGCCGCGCAGGGCGTGGGCTTCAAGTCGAAGTGGTTCTACTCGAACGTCGGCTCGGACCCGGCGCTCGTCGGTGGGCTGCTCGCCTCGATGACCAAGGGCAAGATCCCGGCCGAGCAGGGCGTGAAGCTGATGGACGGGATGATGACGACCGAGTACATCCCCGGCGTCGACGCTCCTGACGACGAGTGGGTCAAGCTCTGGCAGAAGGTCTGGGACGAGTACTCCAAGAAGGGCACGGAGAAGCTGACGAACTACCGGATCTACGGCATGTCGCAGGCCTACACCTTCGTCCAGGCGCTGCAGGCCAACGGCAAGGATCTGACCCGCGAGTCGATCGTGGAGACGATCGAGAAGGAAGGCGCCTCCTTCGAGGGGCCTGGGCTCGCGCCGTTCCGGTTCTCCGAGGACTCGCACATGGGCATCTCCGGCGCCAGCGTCGTCGAGCTCAAGAACGGTGCCTCCGAGCCGCTCACCCCGGTCCTCGTCACCGACATCGGCGACGCTGAGATCAAGGAGGACGACAGCGCCGCCTCGGACGCTCCGCCCTCGTCGGGTCTTCCTGAGTGAGTACGGAACTCGCTGCGTACTGATCAGTAGGTTGCTGCACGTTCACGGACCGGCCTCGGTTACAGTGGTGGACCCTCACCAACGCCACTGGAGGTGGTCGGTCCGTGAACGTACTCGCACCCGGTAGCGGAGTGGTTGTGACCGGAGCAGCCCGAGGAATCGGGAAGGCCATGGCCACGCGGTTCGCTGCGGAGGGATGCCGCGTCGTCGTGGCGGACATCGACGCCGCCGAGCTCCGCTCGGTGGCCGACTCGATCGGCGCCCTCGCGGTCCCCGGCGATGCTGCCTCGGCCGCCGGCACCGCGGCGCTCGTGGACGCGGCCCAGGAGGAGCTCGGCAAGATCGACGCCTGGTACGGCAACGCCGGGGTCGAGCGCGGCCGTGGCCTGGAGGCGTCCGACCACGCCTGGTTGACCTCCTATGAGGTCAACGTCCTCGCCCACGTACGCGCCGCACGGCTGCTGCTGCCCGAGTGGGTTGCCCGCGGGGCCGGCCGGTTCGTGGTCACCTCCTCGTCCGCGGGGCTCCTCACGCTGCTCGGCTCGCCCTCCTACGCGGCCACCGAGCACGCCGAGATCTCCTTCGCCGAGTGGCTGGCCGCCACCTACCGGCACCAGGGCATCGTCGCTCAGGCGATCGTCGCGCGCAGCGTGAAGACGGCGATGCTCGAGCGCTCCTCCGGACTCCCGGGCTTCCGCTCGGCCGAGGGCGCGCTCACCGCCGAGGAGGTCGCCGACGCCGTCTGGGATGCCGGGCAGACCTCGCAGTTCTGGATCTCGCTCGAGTCCGACGTGGCCGAGGAATACTCGGCTCGTGCCACGGATGTCGATGCCTGGCTGGATGGTGTGAACCGGATCCGGCAGGAGCTCGACGCAGACTAGTCTTCGGGTCATGGAACCACTCGTCTCGACCTGGCTCAGCGGCCTCGACGGCATCCCGACGCAGGCGCAGAACGTCAACCAGCAGCACTACGCGGCGAGCCTGATGAAGCTGCCGGTCGCGATCGCGGCCTATCGGCTGCGCGATCGTGGGCTGTTGTCGCCGGACGAGCCGATCTCGGTGCACTCCGACTTCGACTCCGCTGTCGTGGGCGAACGGTTCGAGATGGACCAGGCCGACGACCAGGACCCGGAGACCTGGGCGGCGCTCGGTGCCCAGCTGCCGCTGGGTGATCTCGTACGCCGCTCCCTGACCGTCTCCGGCAATCTCGCCGTCAACCTCGTGCTCGAGCGGATCGGGCTCGAGGAGGTCGCCGCGGTGCTCGCCGACGCCGGTGTCACGCCGATGACGACGGTCTCGCGAGGGATCGAGGACGCGCCGGCGCGCGAGGCCGGCCTGCAGAACCTGGTGACCGCCAACGACATGGGCAAGCTGCTCACCAAGCTGGCCTCCGGCCGGCTGCTGTCGCCCGAGTCGACCGCCGAGATCGAGGGGATCCTGGTCGCTCAGGAGTATCGCGACGCGATCCCGCTCGGGGTGCCCGAGGACGCCGTGGTCGGCAACAAGACCGGCTGGGTCGACGGCATCCGCCACGACATGGCGATCATCCGTCCCGCCCAGGGTGAGCCGCAGGTGATGGTGGTGCTGACCACCGGTCTGGACGACGACGAGTCGGAGTTCCGGATCAGCGAGGTCGCTCGCTATCTGTGGTCGACCCTGTGACGGTGCCTCTCGTCGTCGCGGTGCGCACCCAGCGTGTCCGGGTGCCGCTGCACACCCCGTTCGTGACCGCGCTGCGGCGTACGGACTTCGCGGAGACGGTCGTCGTGACCGTCGAGGACTCTGACGGGTGCATCGGCTGGGGTGAGGCGCCCCAGGTCTGGAGGGTCACCGGTGACTCGCTCGCCGGGTCCGCCGCCGCTCTGGAAGGGCCCATCTCCGACGCGCTGGTCGGTGCAGCCGCAGATCTGTCCTCGGCCGGCCTGATCCAGGGTGCGGTCGTCGGCAATCGCTCGGCCAAGATGGCCGCCGACATCGCGCTGCACGACCTCGTCGCCCGCCGCGCGGGTGTCTCGATGGTCGCGCACCTGGATGTGTTGGTTTCGACACGCCTCCGCCTAGCGGCTCCGAGGTCTGAACGAAGTGGCCTTCAACCAACGCCGAGCCCCCGTTGGCTGAGCCCGGCGAGCGCCAGCGAGCCGGTGTCGAAACCAACACAGCTGCTGACCGACATGACCCTCTCCGTAGGCACGCCCGCCGAGCTGGCAGAAGCGGCAGCGGCGAGAGCACGAGACGGGTTCACGACGCTCAAGATCAAGGTCGGGACGGACGCGGCAGGCGACGCCGAGCGCGTGCTCGCGGTCCGCGAGGCGGCTCCGGGCTGCGTACTCCGCCTGGACGCCAACACCGGCTGGCGCGCGGACGAGGCGGTCGCGGTGCTCAGCGAGCTCGCCGACCAGGACGTCGAGCTCGAGTTCGTCGAGCAGCCGGTCGCCCGGCGCGACCTGGAGGCGATGGCGTACGTCCGTCGTCATCAGCCCTACAAGATCCTGGCCGACGAGTCGGTCTTCGACCTCGAGGACCTCGTCGACGTGATCCGCGCGGGCGCGGCGGACGCGATCAACGTCAAGCTCGCCAAGTGCGGTGGGATCACGCCCGCGATCGAGCTGCTGGAGGTCGCGAAGCGGCACGGCCTCGACCGCCTCGTCGGCTGCATGATGGAGTCCCATCTGGGCATCGGCGCGGCGGCTGCCCTGGTCGCGGCGGCAGGCATCCCCGGTGAGCAGGACCTCGACGCGGGCTGGTGGGCGAAGACCAGCCCGTACGCCGGCGGCATCACCTACGACGGTCCTCGCATCGTCTTCTCCCACAGCAACGGTCTCGGTATCGAAGGAGTCCTCACATGACCACCGTCAGCCAACCCACCTTCGTGGTGGCCGCACCTGCCGACGATGCGGAGCACGAGACCGAGGTCGTCCCCGGCGAGCAGGTCGTCGTGGTCGAGACGCAGGGGGAGTGGACGTACGTCGTCGTCCCCTCGCACGCGTCCTCGAAGGACGACCGCGGATACCCCGGCTGGATGCCGGCGGGCGCCCTGGCCGACGAAGCGGAGCGGACCGTCGAGACCACCGAAGGCGTCGAGGCCCTGCTGGCGAAGGCGCGCACCTTCCTCGGCGTCCCCTACGTCTGGGGCGGCACGACGGACGCCGGGATCGACTGCTCCGGCCTGGTCTTCCGAGCCGCAGAGGCCATCGGCGTACGGCTCCCGCGGGACGCCCGCGACCAGGCGGTCGCCCTCAGGGCGATCGACCTCGACGACGTCACCGCCGGCGACCTCTACTTCTTCGCCCGCCCGGACGGATACGTCACGCACGTAGCCATCGCGACCGCGCCTCCCGCGCCCGACGGCACCCGTCCGATGATCCACGCCGACGGCAACAAGATGCTCGTCGTCGAGGAGCCCATGCCCACCGACCGCGTCGCCACTCTCGTCAGCGCCGCCCGTCTTTGACTTCTTGGGTCGGCGCCGGTGACTTGTCGCGCGCCAGAAGTGACAATTCGGTGTGGTGAGTTAACTTCGAACGTATGACTCGTACTGGGGCATTGAGTCCACAGAGCCGCGATCTCGCGATCGGCACGATGGTCGGTGCGGCGGGAGAGCCCGAGCTCGACGTACTCGTGGTGGGCGGGGGTGTGACCGGCGCCGGAGTGGCGCTGGACGCCGTCACCAGAGGCCTGAGCACGGGGCTGGTGGAGCAGCGCGACCTGGCCTCGGGCACGAGCTCGCGCAGCTCGAAGCTGGTCCACGGCGGGCTCCGCTACCTGGAGATGCTCGACTTCGAGCTGGTCCGTGAGGCGCTCCAGGAGCGCGGGCTGCTGCTCAACACGCTGGCCCCGCACCTGGTCCGGCCGGTGCCGTTCCTCTACCCGCTGACCAACCCGGTGTGGGAGCGGTTCTACATCGGGTCGGGTCTCGCCCTCTACGACGGGATGGCGAGCTTCGGCCCGCTCTCCGGGATGGGGAAGTCCGGCCTGCCGCGCCACCGGCACCTCACTCGCAGAGGGGTCGCCCGGATCGCCCCCGACTTCCGCACCGACACGATCACGGGTGCGATCCAGTACTACGACGCCCAGGTCGACGACGCCCGCCTGGTGATGACCATCGCGCGCACCGCCGCCTCCCACGGAGCCCAGATCGCGACCCGGGTCCAGGTGACCGGGTTCCTGCGTGAGGGTGAGCGGGTCGTCGGGGTCCGGGCCCGTGACCTCGAGTACGACCAGGACCTGATCATCCGGGCCAAGACCGTCGTCAACGCCGCCGGCGTGTGGACCGACGAGATCCAGGCCATGGTCGGCGGACGCGGTGCCTTGCACGTCAAGGCCTCCAAGGGCATCCACCTCGTCGTCCCGCGCGACCGGATCCGGTCGGAGTCGGGCTTCATCGTGCGCACCGAGAAGTCGGTGCTCTTCGTGATCCCGTGGGGTCGCCACTGGATCATCGGCACCACCGACACCCCCTGGACCTACGACCTCGCCCACCCGGCAGCCTCCAAGACCGACATCGAGTACGTCCTCGAGCACGTCAACGCGATCCTGCGGGTGCCGCTCGACCTCGAGGACGTCGAAGGCGTGTACGCCGGGCTCCGCCCGCTCCTCACCGGCGAGTCCGACCAGACGGCCGGCCTGAGCCGGGAGCACACCGTCGTCACGCCGCTTCCGGGCCTGGTCCTGATCGCCGGCGGCAAGCTGACCACCTACCGGGTGATGGCCAAGGACGCGGTCGACGCCGCAGCCCATTCGCTCGGGACGACCACCAACATGACCCTGCGCGACTCGATCACCGACAAGGTGCGGCTGGTCGGCGCAGAGGGCTTCGAGACCCGCTCGAACCAGCGGGTCCTGCTGGCCCGCCGATCCGGGCTCCACGTCGCCCGGATCGACCACCTCCTCGGCCGCCACGGCGGCCTCATCGACGATGTGCTCGACCTGATCCAGCAGCGGCGCCCGCTCGCCCTGCCGCTCGAGGGTGCCGAGGACTATCTGGCCGCCGAGGTCGTCTACGCCGTCAACAACGAGGGCGCCCGCCACCTCGACGATGTGCTCGAGCGCCGCACCAGGATCTCCATGGAGACCTTCGACCGCGGCGTCTCCGCCGCTCCCGGCGTCGCCCGGCTGATGGCCGAGGAGCTCGGCTGGGACGAGCAGCGCACCAAGGAGGAGGTCGACCACTACATGCGCCGCATCGAGGCCGAGCGCCGCTCCCAGCTCCAGGTCACCGACGAGGATGCCGACCACGCACGCCTGGAGGTCGAAGTCTGAGCCTGCGATCCTGCGACGTAGGAGCAGGGTCGCAACGCGAAGAGATCGAGCGAGCGTGCGGCTGAGCTTGCGAAGCCGCATCCGCGGGTCGAGATCAATCTGACCGTGCGGATCGGCCCATACGACCTCATCGAGAAGAGACGAACCCGCTCTCGTACGCCGCGATGACCGCCTGCACGCGATCGCGGACGCCGAGCTTGGCCAGGATGTTGCCGACGTGGGTCCTGACGGTCTCGACTCCGAGGTGGATCTCTTCGGCGATCTCGGCGTTGGACAGGCCGCTGGCCAGGAGGCGTAGCACCTCGGCCTCCCGGCTGGTGAGCCGCGCGTCGGCGAGCCCGCCTCCACCGGGTGCGCCGACGGCGGTGACCAGGGAGCGGATGGCGCCCGGAAACAGCAGCGAGTCACCCTCATGGACGGTCCGGACGGCGTTGACGAAGTCCTGGGCCGACGCCCGCTTGAGCAGGAAGCCACGCGCCCCCGCCCGCAGGGCGTCGTACACGTAGTCGTCGTTCTCGAAGGTGGTGACCACGACCACGGCGGGCGGCCGGTCGAGCTCGACGATGAGTCGGGTCGCGGCGATCCCGTCGACTCTCGGCATGCGCACGTCCATGAGCACGACGTCCGGGCGGAGGCTGCGGACCAGCGCGTGCGCGGCTGCTCCATCGTCGGCTACCCCCACAACCGTGATGTCGGACGAGGACTCGAGGATCGCGCGGAGGCCGCTGCGCACCAGCGGCTCGTCGTCGACCAGAACGACGGTGATCACGAGTCGCCCCTACCGGCCGTCAGCGGGATCCTGACGTCGAGGCGGAACTCTCCGTCGACGACAGAGTGCTCCGCGGAACCGTCCAGCATGGCCGCGCGCTCGGTGATCCCCGCCAACCCCCGGCCTTGTCTCGCCCGGGCGCGTGCAGGAGTGTTGGACAACCTGATGGCGAGCTCCTCCGATCCCGCCGAGACGGTGAGAGTGGCGGTGCGGTCCGTCGAGTGCTTCATCGCGTTGGTCAGCCCCTCCTGGATGATCCGATAGGCCTCGCGGCTGATGACCGCCGGCAACGTGGTCAGGTCTCCGTCGGTGGTCGCTCTCACGTCGAGCCCGGCCGTCCGCACCGAGGTGACGAGCGGCTCGAGTGCGCGCAGATCGGGTGCCGGCGTACGGTCGGAACGTCCGGTCTCGCGCAACAGTCCCAGAGCGTGGTCGAGGTCGTCGGCAGCGGAACGTGACGCCTGTTCGATGGCCCCCAGAGCGTTGACGGCGAAGTCGCGGTCCCGGTCGATGACGAGCGCAGCCGCGCTCGCCTGGACGGTGATCAGCGACAGGGCGTGCCCGATGCTGTCGTGGATCTCGCGGGCCAGCCGGTTGCGCTCCGCCAGACGCGCCGTCTCCGACTCCAGCCGGGCGATCCGCTCGTCGTACGACGGTCCGAGCAGGCCCGGTGCGACCAGCCCCAGCGCGTAGCCCAGGCCCGAGGCCAGGACGAAGGCGGTCACGATCGCGATCAGGCCGAGCGCTCCGAAGCCTGCGCCGATCGCCCCTGCGACGAGAACCACGATGACGGCGCCGGACAGCAGGTGCAGCACGAACCACACCAGCGTGCGCCGACGGTCCGGCCAGGTGCGCGCTGGTCCCGGCAAGCCCCCTGGGAAGTCCGTCTCGAGCAGTGTCTGGGCGGCGGTCGCCTCGATCTGGCGAACCCCGGGGATGAGGCCGAGACAGGCGATGGAAACGGCCGGGATCAGCGTGGCGAGCACGACCGTGATGGCCAGGGGGACGTCGTTGCCCTGGGTGATCAGGACGACGAGGGTGAAGTCGAGGATCATGAAGGCCAGCGCCACACCGGCGCCGAGCAGCACGAAGACCATCCGCAGATAGGTCACCGCCGAGGTCAGCATGCAGCCATCCTTTCAACAAGCCGCACTCCGACAGATCACCCGCGCGGGGGAGGCGGTCCACCTACGAGGGTGATCTGGCCCGACAGGGTTGGCCAAGACGCTGGATCCATGACATCGACACCAACGCCAACACCGCCCCGTACGTCCGAAGCGGCCACAGCGCAGCGAACCTCCGCTGTCGAGATCGCCACCGCGCTCTGGAGCGTCCTAGCCGTCGTCGTCGGCGCATGGATCCTCATCGAGCCCAGCTGGTACCCGCTCGGCAGCAACGACCCGAGGACCGGGTTCTCCCTGCTCGCAGACGTGCCGACCCGAGCTGTCGGCCTGATCGCCGTGATGCTGGGGGTGGTGGGTATCGGCGCCGCCCTGGCGATGTCGGCCCGGCTCCCCTCCGCGCGGATGGGATACGGCCTCGTCGCGATCGGCGCCCTCGAGACCCTGGTCTTCACCGCGATCGTGCCCGACATCCGTCTGCTCATCCTGATGGGCTATCTGTGCGCGCTCTTCGGGCCGGTGCTCGTGCTCGGCATCCTGATCGCCGGTGCCAGGGGGAATCGTCGCAACCTGCTGGTCGTCACCGTCGCTGCGGCACTCATCGCGACGGGCCTGGTCGTCTTCGGCGCCAACGCGGATTCCTTCAGCGAAGCCGGCCGCGCGATGGTTCGCGGCCTCGCCGAGGCAGAGCCCGGCATGCTGTTCGTCGGGGGCTCCTTCATCGGCGGCGGGTTGTGGCTTGCCAGCACGGTGCGCCACTTCCGCCGGCTGCGCCAGCAGTGCGCGGCCTGCGGTCGTCCGGCGCGCGGACTCACCGGCAACGTGGCCACCTGGGGTCGCTGGGCCACGATCGGCGCCGCACTGTGCCCGCTTCCCTATGCACTGCTTCGATCGACCTGGCTGACGCCGTGGCCGGTGTCGATGGATGTGGCCGTGCTCGAAGCCGACCCCGGACTACGGGTCTTCGGGCTGAGCCTGGGGTTCGCGGCGCTCGCGGGAAGCGTTCTGACGCTCGGCCTCATCAGCCGCTGGGGCGAGGTCTTCCCGCGCTGGGTCCCAGTGCTGCGCGGTCGCGTGGTGCCGGCTGGACCTCCCGCAGCGGTGGCGCTCGTGGTGGCAGGGGCCATCACGCTGGCAGGGCGTTCGGTCCTCCAGACCGTTCTCGCGGGCGAGGGTGGCTTCGACGCGCTGGAAGCCGAAGCGCTGCTGGTCTTTCCCTTCCCGATCTGGGGGCCGTTGCTCGGCGCGGCGGCTGTCGCCTACTACCTTCGTCGCCGCGGCGAGTGCCGGCGATGCGCTGACTCCTGACAGCGCGCCCACCTGGTCCAGGTCGCGTCTGGACCAGGTGGGCGAATTGTCGTGGCGGGCAAGCAGTTGACGTAGCACTCTGATCGCATGATCCCTTCGGCAGGCTCAGGCCATCGCCTGGTCGCAGATCCCCCCGAGCCGCTGGCCACCGACGACTTCTTCCTCGCGCCGCTCTGTCCGGACCTGCTCGATCTGGACACCGAGGCCTATCTGGCCAGCCCCGACGTGATCCGCGACCACAGCTGCGGTAGATGGCCGGTGGAGGGGTTCCGCAGCGACGACAACCTGCCGTTGGTGATCCGGCACTGGTCCGACCACCAGGCCCGACGCGCCTTCACCTACCTCTTCCTGGACCCCGAGGGCACCTCCTCGCTCGGCTGCCTCTACGTACAGCCCCTGTTCCCCTACCTCGAGGCGATGGGCGCCGACGCCCAGACGCTGTTGAGGTACGCAGGGGGAGCAACGGCCCGGGTGAGCTACTGGCTCCGCCAGGACCGGGCGCCCGGGCTCGCCGAGCCGGTCTCCGAGCGGCTCGACGAGTGGCTGCGCACGCAATGGCCGTTGGATGCCTATCTCTACCGGGTCGCGCCCGCGGAGGAGTTCACCGTGCACGCACTCGACCGGTTGCCCCTGGACCGCATCGACATCGACCTTCCCGCCGAGCGCTATGACTACCTGTGGTGGGCCGCCGCCGTTCGCATGGTGAGTTAGTGGGACTCGTGTCTGGCTTCCGAGACGCTGGTCACATACTCTCGGTACATGAGCGCATCGAACCCGACCCCTGCTGGCGGCCCGATCGTCGAGGGCCCGCTCGATCCCGAGCACGACGCCACGGCGTCCCTGGCCCTCGAGCCTGACTACGTCGCCCGCCTGACCGAGCGCGTCGTGGCGACCACCGGGGAGACCCGAGAGGTCATCAGCCCGCTCGACGGGGCGCCGCTGGCGCACATCCCGCAGTCGAGCGACGACGATGTCGCCGGTGCCTTTGCCAAGGCCCGGATCGCGCAGGAGAAGTGGGCCGCGACCCCGGTGGCCGAGCGTGAGCGCATCCTGATCAAGCTGCACGACCTGGTCCTCGACCGGCAGGACGAGATCCTCGACCTGATCGTGCTGGAGTCGGGCAAGGCCCGCAAGCACGCCTTCGACGAGCCGCTGCACATCGCGCTGACCGCGCGCTACTACGGCCGCAGGAGCAGCAAGATCCTCGACACCGAGCGCAAGCTCGGCGTCATCCCGGTGCTCACCCGGGTCGAGCTCAACCACGTCCCCAAGGGTGTCGTCGGCATCATCAGCCCGTGGAACTACCCGTTCACGATGGCGCTGTGCGACGGCATCGCCGCGATCGCCGCCGGCAACGCGGTGGTCATCAAGCCGGACTCGCAGACCATGCTGAGCGCGCTCCTCGGCGCCGAGCTGCTGGCCGAGGCGGGGCTCCCGGAGAACCTGTGGACCGTCGTGGCCGGCCCGGGCTCGAAGGTCGGCACCAGCATCATCCAGCGCGCCGACTACGTCTGCTTCACCGGCTCGACCAACACGGGCAAGATCGTCGCCAAGCAGGCCGCCGAGCGCCTGATCGGCGCCAGCCTCGAGCTCGGTGGCAAGAACCCGATGCTGGTGCTTCGCGACGCCGACATCGAGAAGGCGGCCGAGGGCGCCACCCGCGCGGTCTTCTCCAACTCCGGCCAGCTGTGCGTGAGCGTCGAGCGGCTCTTCGTCGACGACAAGGTCTACGACCGGTTCGTGGAGCGCTTCGTCGCGCGCACCCAGGCGATGACCCTCGGCGCCTCCCTCGGCTGGGAGAACGACATGGGCACCATGATCTCGCAGGCCCAGGTCGACACCGCCACCGCTCACGTCGAGGACGCCGTCGCCAAGGGCGCCCGCGTGCTCGCCGGCGGCAAGGCTCGCCCCGACCTGGCGCCGTTCTTCTTCGAGCCGACCATCCTCGAGGGCGTCACCCCGGAGATGACCTGCTTCGGCAACGAGACCTTCGGCCCGGTCGTCTCCCTCTACCGCTTCCACAGCGAGGAGGAGGCGATCGAGCGCGCCAACGACGGCGAGTACGGCCTCAACGGCTCGATCTACAGCCGCGACACCGCCCGCGCCCGACGCATCGCCCGCCAGATCAAGTGCGGCACGATCAACATCAACGAGGCCTTCGGCGCCACCTTCGCGAGCATCGACGCCCCGATGGGCGGCATGCGTGAGTCCGGCCAGGGCCGTCGCCAGGGTGTCGAGGGCATCTTGCGCTACACCGAGACCCAGTCGGTCGCCTCCCAGGCGATCCTCCGCTTCGCCCCGCAGTTCGGGATGAGCGACCAGGCGTACGCCAAGTTCATGACCGCCTCGCTGCGCGTGCTGAAGTCGCTGGGCCGAGCATGAGCGGGAGCCACTACGACGTACTCGTCATCGGGTCGGGCTTCGGCGGATCGGTCAGCGCGCTGCGCCTGACCGAGAAGGGCTACTCCGTCGGGGTGATCGAGGCGGGTCGCCGGTTCAGCGACGACGAGCTGCCCAACACCTCCTTCGACCTGCGCAAATACCTCTGGGCACCGGCGATCGGCTGCTACGGGATCCAGCGCATCGACATGGTCAAGGACGCCGTGATCATGGCCGGCGCCGGGGTCGGCGGCGGCTCGCTGGTCTACGCCAACACCCTCTACGAGCCCCTCGACCCGTTCTACGAGGACCCTTCCTGGAGCCACATCACCGACTGGAAGGACGAGCTCGCTCCCTACTACGAGCAGGCCAAGCGGATGCTCGGTGTCACCCTCTACCCGCACCTGACCCCGGCCGACGAGGTCATGCAGAAGGTGGCGGCCGAGGCCGGACGGGGGGACACCTTCCACAAGGCGCCGGTCGGCGTCTTCTTCGGTGGCCCTGGCCATGTGCCCGGGCAGGAGGTGGCCGACCCCTACTTCGGCGGGGAGGGCCCCGACCGGCGTGCGTGCACCAACTGCGGCGAGTGCATGACCGGCTGCCGCCACAACGCGAAGAACACCCTGGTCAAGAACTACCTCTACCTGGCCGAGAAGAACGGCGCCGAGGTGCACCCGATGACCACGGTGACCCGCGTCTACCCGGCCAAGAGCGGAAGCGGGTACGTCGTCGAGACTCGCTCCACGAAGGCCAAGCTGGGTCTGGGTCGCACGAAGCGGTTCACCGCCGACCAGGTGATCTTCTCGGCGGCCTCGCTGGGCACCCAGAAGCTGCTCCACAAGCTCAAGCGCACCGGTGATCTCTCGCAGATCTCCGACCGTCTCGGTGAGCTGACCCGGACCAACTCCGAGTCGATCCTCGGTGCGATCGCGCCGGACACGGACATCGACTACAGCGAGGGCGTGGCGATCACCTCCTCCTGGCACCCCGACGAGCACACCCACATCGAGCCGGTCCGCTACGGCCACGGCAGCAACGCGATCGCGGCGATGCAGACGGTGCTCACCGAGGGTGGTCCCCGGCGGTTCCGCCGGTGGCTCAAGGAGATGTGGCTGCAGAGGCGGTCGCTGCGTACGTTCTACGACTTCAAGCACTGGTCCGAGCGCACCGTCATCGCGCTGGTCATGCAGGCGCTGGACAACTCGATCACGACGTTCCCGAAGCGGACCATCTTCGGGTGGCGGATGTCGTCGAAGCAGGGCCACGGCAAGCCCAACCCGACCTGGATCCCCGCCGGCCTGGACGCCGTGCGGAAGATGGCCGGGGTGATGAGCTCGGGCGAGAAGCCGGGGTATGCCGGCGGCACCATCGGGGAGCCGTTCAACAAGCCGATGACCGCCCACTTCATCGGTGGCTGCACCATCGGCGACTCGGCGGCCAGCGGTGTGATCGACCCCTACCAGCGGCTCTACGGCCACGACGGACTGCACGTCGTCGACGGCTCCGCGATCTCCGCCAACCTGGGCGTGAACCCGTCGCTGACGATCACCGCACAGGCCGAGCGGGCGATGGCGTTCTGGCCCAACAAGGACCAGGCCGACCCGCGTCCGGCTCTGGGTTCCGGCTATGCGCGGATCCAGCCGGTCCGGCCGGTCTCGCCCGCCGTGCCGGCGACTGCACCGGCCGCTCTCCAGCTGCCCATTGTCGAGGTTCGGTGACCGATCTGTTGCGATGGTGACACAGGCCGTTGTGTCGGAACTTTCTGACAGGAAGTTTGGGCTGGCCCGTAACCACGGTTAAGAGAGTTCGTTGGAGTGATCAGACCCGGGATTGCTCCCTCCCTAATACATGCCGGGTCTTACGTCCGGGCCTTTCTTGTCTCGGGCAATCAGGGCCCGGCCACCTCCCTCCCCGGCCGGGCCCTGGTGCGTTTTGCTGCGATCGCGGCGCAGGGTCGCTAGGCTCCTTCGGGTGCTGAAGGACTTCTGGACGGGTGAGCGACGCAACCAGGAGCATGACCGGAGGGACACCCGTGCCCGGGTCCTTTGGATCCTCGCGCTCGTCGTGCTCGTGGTCATCGTGGTCGAGCTCGTCGAGCAACCGGTGTCGCGGATGCTGATGGATCGGCGCATCGAGGAGATGGTCCACGGCCAGGCGGTCGATCAGGGGCTCAGGGATCCGCGTGTCCTCGAGATCCGCCATGAAGACCTCGGGAGGTTCGGGCACTGCGATCACACCATCGATGACAACGACGAAGGCCTTGCGTTGGTCTGGTGGTCGGGCGTGACCGATGACGGTGATCGAGAGGTCCACCTCGACACGGTTGCCGCCGAGGGGCGGTGGCCGTTCGCGACGTGGCAGACGCGCGCCTCCCATCGTGATGTGTTCGAGAGGATGCCGGAGTACGCCGACCCGGACGCAGAGATCGGACTCTGCTGAGCAGGGCCCTGGCCGAGCGGTGACGGCCAGGCCCGCGGCGTACGGGCTCACGCCGAGTCGGCGTATCGCCAAGACCCTCGTTAGGATTCGTCCATGACGCAGGCTCCTGGGGCGGAAGAGCACGATCTGGTTCTCGTGGTGGACTTCGGTGCGCAGTATGCGCAGCTGATCGCCCGCCGGGTGCGTGAGGCGCGGGTCTACTCCGAGATCGTGCCGCACTCGATGCCGGTCGCCGACATGCTCGCCAAGAACCCGAAGGCGATCATCCTCTCCGGCGGCCCCTCGAGCGTGTACGCCGACGAAGCCCCTGGGATCGACAACAGCCTGTTCACCGCGGGGACCCCGGTCTTCGGGATGTGCTACGGCTTCCAGCTGATGGCTCAGGGCCTGGGCGGGACGGTCGACGACAACGGGGCGCGGGAGTACGGACGCACCCCGGTCACCGTCGGTGTCCCCGGCACTCTGCTCAAGGACATCCCGCCGGCGCACAACGTGTGGATGTCGCACGGCGACTCCGTCTCCGAGGCGCCGGAGGGCTTCACGGTGCTCGCGAGCACTGCGGACACCCCGGTGGCGGCCTTCGAGAACGTCGAGAAGCAGCTGGCTGGCGTGCAGTGGCACCCCGAGGTGCTCCACTCCGAGCACGGCCAGAAGGTTCTCGAGCACTTCCTGTGGGAGATCGCCGGCGCCCGGCCCACCTGGACCATCGGCAACATCGCCGAGGAGCAGATCGAGCGGGTCCGCGAGCAGATCGGCGACCACCGCGCGATCTGCGCGCTTTCCGGTGGCGTCGACTCCGCGGTCGCGGCGGCCATCGTCGCCCGAGCCATCGGTGACCGGCTGACCTGTGTCTATGTCGACCACGGCTTGATGCGCAGAGGTGAGTCGGTCGCGATCGAGAAGGCCTTCCGGGACTCGACCGGCGCCGAGCTGAAGATCGTCGACGCCGAGAAGGAGTTCCTCGACGCGCTCGCCGGGGTCACCGACCCGGAGGAGAAGCGCAAGATCATCGGGCGCGAGTTCATCCGCTGCTTCGAGCGCGCCGAGGTCGAGATCCTGGGAGACAGTGACGAGAAGGTTGCCTTCCTCGTCCAGGGCACGCTCTACCCCGACGTCGTCGAGTCCGGCGGCGGCGCCGGCACCTCCAACATCAAGTCCCACCACAACGTCGGCGGGCTCCCCGAGGACCTCGAGTTCGAGCTGGTCGAGCCGCTGCGTGAGCTCTTCAAGGACGAGGTGCGTGCCGTCGGTTCCCAGCTCGGCCTGCCCGACGAGATCGTCCAGCGCCAGCCCTTCCCGGGCCCCGGCCTTGGCATCCGCATCATCGGCGAGGTCACCAAGGAGCGCCTCGACATCCTCCGTGAGGCCGACGCCATCGCCCGCGAGGAGATGACGAAGGCCGGTCTCGACCGCGACATCTGGCAGATGCCGGTCGTGCTCCTCGCCGATGTCCGCTCGGTCGGCGTCCAGGGCGACGGTCGCACCTACGGCCACCCGGTCGTGCTCCGTCCGGTCACCTCCGAGGACGCGATGACCGCCGACTGGGCCCGGCTGCCCTACGACGTCATGGAGCGCATCTCCACCCGGATCACCAACGAGGTGAGCGAGATCAACCGGGTCACCGTCGACATCACCTCGAAGCCGCCGGGCACCATCGAGTGGGAATGAGTAAAGCCGCAGCGGTCCGAGCGCGAAGCGCGAGGATCGCGTCGCGGTTTTAGATCGAGCAGCCCCGCTCGAGGGAGCGAAGCGACCGCGAGCGACGGGCGTGTCGAGATCCAGCTTCGAGTCGACGCTCACCACGTGGAGAATGTCGGGCATGACCGAGCCCGATCTGGCCCAGCGACTCCTCGACGCACATGTCGCCCACGAGTTGGCGGCACTGCGCGGCGTACGCTTCCTCGATCTCGTCACCGGCGAGATCGACTTCGCGCTGCGCGCTGCCAGCGACCTGACCCTCGACCAGGTGATGCACCGCGACCTGATCAAGGAGGTCGCGCTGAAGTACGTCAGCACCTTCCGGCTGCCGGGCGCGATCCCGGAGGTCGCCGGCGCGATCGCGACCCGGTTGAGGGCCCATCCTGCCAACGAGACGCCGCTGGGCGAGGTGGTCAGCAGGCCGCGGGTCGCGGAGCTGGTCGAGGCCATCGTCGAGATGCGTACGCTGCGCCAGCAGATCCTGCGCAGCCTGGCCGACAACTCCGGGATCCAGGCCGGCGTCGGCACCCTGGTGCGTGGCAGCGCGAAGGGCGCCGTCGACACCGGCCGCAGGCTCGCCGACAACCTTCCGGGCGGCTCCCTCGGCTTCTCGATCGCCGAACGTGTCGCCGGTCGGATGGCGAACACGGTGAAGGGCACCCCGGTCGGGGCGGCCGTCGACCAGAGCGCCCGCGAGCTCGCGGAGCGCGGCACCGGAGCGCTGCTCGGCTACCTCACCGACACCGCCGCGAGCTCGGTCACCGACGAGGAGGTGCACGACGCACTGCTGGAGGTCTGGGACGCGCTCTCGACCCGCCCGGTGCGTGAGCTCGCCGATCTGATCGACGACGAGCAGCTGGTCGCGGTCTTCGTCGGGCTCTACCAGGTCTGGCTCGACGTCCGAGACTCCGACTATCTGCAGGCCCTGGTCGACACGGGTGTCGACTTCTTCTTCGACACCTATGGGAGCTTCACCCTCGACCGGCTCCTCGAGGAGTGGGGCCTGGACCGCGACGACCTGGTCGAGGAGGCCCTCCGCTTCGGCCCGCCGGTCATCGAGGCGCTTGCCGAGGCGGGTGTTCTCGAGCAGCTGGTCCGCCGCCGGTTGTCGAGCTTCTACGACTCTCCGGAGGCTCAGACCCTCCTGACGTGAGGCCGTGTGTCCTGCCGCCCGGATGGGTACCGGAACCGCTGCACAGCAGATCAGGCAGGAGGCACGACATGGCCGAGACGATCGTCGACGACAGGCTCTGGGAGAACTTCCACCGCGCGGTGAACATGACCTCGCGCGACCTACGGCAGTGGCTCGCGGTGCAGGGCGCGGGGGAGACGACCGAGACCGAACCGGACCGTGCGGGCAACGAGCTCGGTCACCGGGTGGCGGACATCCTCGGCAAGCGCCGCTCCGACGTCACCCCCAACGACGTGGACGTGATGCAGCGGGTCGTCGACAAGGTCACCGACCTGCGCGGCGGGGACACCGGCCAGTGGGAGCCGACCGCGGGCGATGCACAGTGGCGGCGCCGGCTGATGAACGTCGGCCACGACCCGCTCGCCCCGTGAGCGAGCGTCAGCGAGTGAACGTTCCAGACAACACGCGACCGCGTCCGTACTCTGGCGCTTGCGCTACGGATGTGGTCGCGTGAGCGCCGCGGAGTGGGTGCCGGAGTCACCGACGCTCAGCGATCTGCGCAGCGCTGTCCAGGAGTGCCGCGGCTGCGAGCTCTACCGCGACGCCACCCAGGGCGTGATGGGGGAGGGCCCCACGCCGGCTCCGCTGATGCTTCTCGGCGAGCAGCCCGGGGACCGGGAGGACCGCGAGGGTGAGCCGTTCGTCGGTCCGGCGGGCGGCATCCTCCACGAGGCGCTGGCCGAAGCCGGGATCGAGCCGGAGGCGACGTACACGACGAACGTCGTCAAGCACTTCCGCCACCGGCTCTCAGGCAAGCGCCGCATCCACCAGTCGCCCACGAGCAAGCAGGTCGGCGCCTGCGCTCCGTGGCTTGCGGCCGAGTTGGATCTGGTACGCCCCGCCGGGGTGGTCCTGCTCGGCGGCACCGCCGGCAAGGCGCTGTACGGCTCGTCCTTCCGCGTCGGCGAGGCACGCGGCCACCTGATCGACTGGCCCGAGGCCATCGCCACGCCGACCCTCGACCCGTGGGTCCTCGCCACGACCCACCCCTCCGCCGTCCTCCGTGCGGAGGACGAGAGGCAGGCGACGTACGACGGTCTGGTCGCCGATCTGAAGGTCGCAGCGGCCGCGCTGAAGAAAAAGACGGAGAAGTGACGGAGGCGATGTCGAGATCCCCGGTGCACGCTCGACGCGTGGGTAAGAGCAACACCACCCACCTCTGAGGAGATCGAGATGAGCACCAACGCACAACGAGCCGGCTGGATCATCACCGTCCTGGTCACCCTGTTCCTCGGGTTCGACATCGTCATCCACCTGCTCCGGGTCGAGTCCGTCATGGACTTCAACGACAAGATCGGTGCACCGGGCTGGTTCCCGCTCGTCTGTGGCGTAGTCCTCGGTCTGTCGCTGATCGCCTACCACGTCCCGGCCACCCGGGCGATGGGGACGATCCTGATCACCGTCTACCTGGGCGGCGCGGTCACCGTGAACTTGGTCTTCGGGCAGCCGGCCTTCAACACCGTCTTCGCGATCGCCACCGCCGTCCTCGTCTGGGCCGGCGCCTGGCCGCGCGACGAGCGGCTGCGAGCCCTCGTCAGTCGCGGCGCAGCCGCGTGAACGCTCCGAGCACGGTCTGCTCCGAGAGGATCAGGTAGCCGCGCAGCTCGTCCGCGGCCGCGGGTCCGCCCTGCTCGAGGAAGGTCTCGAGCAGGGCACGGTTGCGGGTGACGAATGGGGCGTGCAGCGCCTCGGGGTTGTCGATCTCGAGAAACGCGAGCCGCAGCTCAGCGGCGATGTCACGGAAGAGGCGCTCCAGCCGCGGGCTGTCGGCGAGGGCGATGATGGCGTCGTGGAAGGCCATGTTGGCGGTGCCGAGCTTGCGCCAGTCGCGCGCCTCGAGGCTGGTCTCGCCCTGCTCCACCGCTGCGCGCATCGCCGTCACCGCGGGATGGAGCGGGGAGCCGGCGGCCAGTGCGGCAGGTTCGACGTAGCGCCGGGCCCGATAGATGTCGACGACGTCGGCCACGGTGGGCGAGGCGACCGAGACCCCGCGGTTGGGCACGTGCTCGACCAGTCCCTGCTCAGACAGGACACGGAACGCCTCGCGAAGGGTGTTGCGCGAGACCCCTAGCCTCTCGGCGAGGGAGATCTCCGACAACCGGGTGCCGGGCGCGAACTCGCCGTCGATGATCCGTCGGCGCAGGACGTTCGTCAGGGTGTCGTCGACGTCGGTCATGTCCGCATCCTAGGGGAATCGCATCCGTGGACAATCGAAACATCATTTTAACGACGGCGGGTATTATTGTTGAACAATCTGTGGGATCTTGTACTACACACTGAGTGTGGTGTCAGCCACATAGCCCGCTGATCGCAGGAGCCCCCCCATGCCCGAGACAACCAGCGCCGAGCGCGCTAAGAGTTTCGCCAGTTCCCGCCGAGGTCCGATCGTCGGCGCCATCTTCCTGATGGCCACCTCGGCCATCGGTCCCGGTTTCATCACCCAGACCGCTACCTTCACCGCGCAGCTCGGCGCGGCGTTCGCCTTCGCGATCCTCGTCTCGATCCTGATCGACTTCGCGCTGCAGATGAACGTCTGGCGCCTGATCACCGTCTCGGGCAAGCGCGCCGGCGACCTGGCGAACGAAGCCTTGCCGTTCTCCGGGCACGTTCTCGCGACGCTGATCGTGATCGGCGGACTGGCGTTCAACATCGGCAACATCGCCGGTGCCGGTCTCGGTCTGAACGCGCTGCTGGGCATCGAGCCGAAGGTCGGCGGACTGCTCTCGGCCCTGCTCGCGATCGGCATCTTCCTCTACAAGCGAGCCGGTCGTGCCGTGGACATCGTCGTGCTCGTGCTCGGGACGACGATGATCGGTCTCACGCTCTTCGTCGCGTTCGCCTCGCAGCCTCCTGTCGGCGAGGCGCTGCGCCAGACCTTCGTCCCCGACACGCTCAACTTCGCGACGATCACCACCATCGTCGGCGGCACCGTCGGTGGCTACATCACCTACGCGGGCGCCCACCGCTACCTCGACTCGGGCAAGGTCGGCCCCGAGCACGTGCCGGCCGTGCACCGCGCCTCGATGAGCGGCATCCTCGTCACGGGGATCATGCGCTACGTACTGTTCCTCGCGATCCTCGGCGTCGTGGCCTCCGGTGTCACCCTCGACCTCTCGAGCCAGGCCGCCAACCCGGCCGGTCAGGCGTTCGGGGCCGTGCTCGGCGATGCGGGCATCCGCATCTTCGGCGCGATCTTCTGGGCTGCCGCGATCACCTCGGTCATCGGCGCCGCCTACACCTCGGCCACCTTCATCTCGACCTTCTCGAAGAAGCTGGGAGCGGGGTGGCCGCTGCAGATCGCGACGGTCGCCTTCATCCTCGTCTCCCTCGTCCTCTACCTGCTGATCGGCGCTGCGCCCGCGGCTATCCTGGTCTTCGTCGGCGGCTTCAACGGCTTGATCCTGCCGATCGGCATGACGATCTTCATGTACATCGGCTGGTTCCGTCAGCGTGACGTCCTGAACGGCTACCACTACCCGCGGTGGCTGCTGGTCGTCGGCACGCTCGCGACCCTGCTCACCTGGTACATGGGCATCGTCTCGGTGCGCCCGATCTTCGCCTTCATCGGAATTGGAGTGTGACCAACGTGGCAACCATCGATCTGAACTCCGACCTCGGCGAGAACGCCCCCGACCGGGTGGTCGCCGACGACGCGGCCATGCTCGCGATCGTCTCGAGTGCCAACGTCGCCTGCGGCTTCCACGCCGGCACTCCCGAAGGGATCCGTACGACGCTCGCGGATGCCGTCGCCAACGGCGTCACGATCGGGGCGCATCCCGGCTATCGCGACTACGAGGGCTTCGGCCGTCGCAACATGGACATCGACTCGGCGACCCTGCAGGCACACGTCGAGCACCAGCTCGGCGCGCTGCTGGGGCTGACCTCGGCGGTCGGCGGCTCCGTCCACTACGTGAAGCCGCACGGCGCCCTCTACAACACGATCGCCCGCGACGAGCGGCAGGCGCGGGACGTGGTCGCCGCGGTCAAGGCGATCGACCCGTCCCTCGTGCTGCTCGGGCTCGCGGGCGGCGTCGTGCTCGAGGTGGCCGAGAGCGCCGGGCTGGCCACGGCCGCCGAGGCCTTCGCGGACCGGGCCTACACACCCGGCGGCGAGCTGGTCTCGCGCGCCGAACCCGGTGCGGTGCTGCACGACGCCGGTGCCGTCGCGGCCCGTATGCTCCGGCTCGCCCGCGAGGGCGTGGTCGAGGCGATCGACGGCACCGACGTCGCCGTACGCGCCGACTCGATCTGCGTCCACGGCGACAGCGACGGCGCGATCCGGATGGCTGCGGCGACCCGGGCCCTGCTCGAGGCCGAGGGCATCGTCATCGCCCCGTTCGCCGGGCCCGCGGGGCCGCCGGCATGACCGACGCACAGGATGCGGAGTATCTGGCGTGAGGCGTGTGCTCATCGCATCGGACCAGGGGCTGCTGGTCGAGGAGGACGACCTCGAGGGCGCGATGCGGCTGCACGCCGCGCTCGCGGCCGCGCCGCCGCTCGGCGTCGTCGAGCTGGTGCCCGCCGCCCGGACTGTGCTGGTCCGGTTCGATCCGACGCTGGTCGACGAGGCGACCCTCGCCAAGGAGCTGTCCCGCGTCGAGCCTGTCCACGGCGGTCTGCCGACGGCGGGCTCGGTGACCATCGGCGTGCGCTACGACGGGCAGGATCTCGACGAGGTCGCCGAGCTGCTCGGGGTCAGTGCCGAGCAGGTCGCCGCGCGCCATGCGGCCGCGACCTGGCGGGTGGCCTTCACCGGGTACGCACCGGGCTTCGGCTATCTCGTCGGCGACGACCCGCTGTTCGACGTGCCGCGACGCTCCTCGCCACGCACCCGAATCCCCGCCGGCTCCGTCGGGCTGGCGGGGACGTTCTCGGGCGTCTACCCCCGTGAGAGCCCCGGCGGCTGGCAGCTGATCGGACGCACGGATGCGCCGATGTGGGACCTGCACCGGGACCCGCCCGCGCTGCTCGCGCCCGGGATGACCGTGCGGTTCGAGCGGCGCGAGCGGGAGTCGGTCACGGTGGCCGAGCCCGCTCCGACGGGCGACTCCGCGGAGCGTCCCTTCGCTGTCGAGGTCGTACGCCCTGGCCTGCAGCTGGTGCTCGAGGACCTCGGCCGCCCCGGCCATGCAGCGCTCGGCGTCTCCGCGTCGGGCACGGCCGACCGCCGTGCCCTGCGGGCCGCGAACCGCGCCGTGGGCAATGCTCCTGGAACGGCAGGGTTCGAGCTCGCCGGCGGGGGCGCCGTCCTGCGCTTCACCGGCGCCGCGGTCGTGGCGGTCGCGGGCGCCCCTGCCGAGACGACGATCGTACGCAGCGACGGCCCGCCGCTCCCGGTCGAGCACGGCGCCGCCACCGCGCTCGAGGACGGCGAGGAGCTGCGGCTCGGCTCGGTGAGCACCGGTCTGCGCTCCGTGGTCGCGGTCCGGGGCGGACTCGATCTTCCGCCGGCGCTCGGCAGCCTCTCGAGCGACACGCTCGCGGGCCTCGGCCCCGGTGACC
Source organism: Nocardioides sp. NPDC006273 (assembly GCF_040613495.1). Taxonomy (NCBI): domain Bacteria; kingdom Bacillati; phylum Actinomycetota; class Actinomycetes; order Propionibacteriales; family Nocardioidaceae; genus Nocardioides; species Nocardioides sp. NPDC006273. The sequence continues at coordinate 28,063 of NZ_JBEXSD010000028.1, forward strand.
TCGGCGGCCGCCCCCTGCGTGCAGGCGACATGGTGCCGCTGCGCGGCCCCGCGGCCGCGCCGCATGCGGTCGACCCCTGCCCGGCACCGGCAGACCCGCTGCCAGCACCCGGCGACACGGTCGAGCTGCGCATCGTGCTCGGGCCGCGTGAGGACTGGTTCACCCCGGCCGGCGTACGCACTCTCGTCGAGCAGGAATGGACCGTCACGCCGCGCTCGGACCGCGTCGGCGTGCGCCTGGAAGGTGCCGTCCCGCTCGAACGAGACGTCGCCGGCGAGCTGCCGAGCGAGGGGGCGGTGACCGGCGCGATCCAGGTGCCGCCCGACGGGCAGCCCGTGCTGTTCCTTCCGGACCACCCGCTCACCGGCGGCTATCCGATCATCGGCGCGGTCGTCGACCGCGACCTGGACCTGGCCGGGCAGCTGCCGCCCGGGGTCCGCATCCGCTTCCGTCCCGTCGCGCCAACTGTGCCTATTTTGCGCGTTGGGCCGACCACCGAGATCCGAGGAGACTGACATGCGCAGGGTGCTCATCGCCAACAGGGGAGAGATCGCCGTCCGCGTCGTGCGGGCGGTCGCCGAGGCCGGCCTCGTGTCGATCGCGGTCTACGCCGACCAGGACGCCGACGCGCTGCACGTGCGGCTTGCCGACGAGGCATACATGCTCGGCGGCGCCACTGCCGCCGAGTCCTACCTCAGCATCGAGTGGCTGATTGCTGCGGCGCAGGCCTCCGGTGCCGATGCGGTCCATCCCGGCTACGGGTTCCTGTCGGAGAGCGCCGAGTTCGCGCGCGCCGTCGAGGCCGCCGGGCTGATCTGGATCGGGCCGGCTCCTGCGAGCATCGACAGCCTCGGCGACAAGATCACCGCGCGCCGGATCGCGCAGAGCGTGGGCGCTCCGCTGGTGGCCGGCACCGACCGGCCGTTGGAGTCGGCCGACGAGGCGGTCGCGTTCGCGCGCGAGCACGGGCTTCCCATCGCGATCAAGGCCGCCTTCGGCGGTGGTGGACGCGGGCTGAAGGTCGCCCGCGAGCTCGACGACGTCGCCGATGCCTTCGACTCCGCCTCGCGTGAGGCGCAGGCCGCGTTCGGTCGGGGCGAGTGCTTCGTGGAGCGGTTCCTGGAGCGTCCCCGGCACATCGAGGCGCAGGTGCTCGGCGACGGCACCGGCAACGTCGTGGTCGTCGGCGACCGGGACTGCTCGCTGCAGCGCCGCAACCAGAAGCTCGTCGAGGAAGCGCCCGCGCCGGGGCTGACCGACGAGCAGCGCCGCCGCATCTACGAAGCAGCGCGCGACATCTGTGCGGCGGTCTCCTACCGCGGAGCCGGGACCGTCGAGTTCCTGATGGGTGAGGACGGCGTGATCTCGTTCCTCGAGGTGAACACCCGCCTGCAGGTCGAGCACCCGATCACCGAGGCCGTCACCGGCGTCGACCTCGTCGCGGAGCAACTACGGATCGCCGCAGGCGAGGGGCTCTCCTTCTCGGAGACGCCGGAGCCGAATGGCCACGCGATCGAGCTGCGGATCAACGCCGAGGACCCGGGCCGAGGCTTCCTGCCGAGCCCGGGGGTGGTGACGAGCCTGCGGGTCCCCGCAGGGCCTGGAGTTCGCTGGGACGCCGGGATCGAGGCGGGCGACGCCGTGCAGAGCGCCTTCGACTCGTTGATCGCCAAGCTGATCGTGCACGCGCCCGACCGGGACACCGCCGTCGTACGTGCGCGCCGCGCGCTTGGCGAGCTCTCGGTCGAGGGGGTCGCGACCGTCGTACCGTTCGCCCGTGTCCTGCTCGACGACCCGGCTTTCTCGACCGCCGGGTTCGCGGTGCACACGCAGTGGATCGAGACCACGCTGATGCCGCGGCTCGAGACCCAGCGGCGCCCCGATCCGGCGCCCGCGCAGCCGCTGCGGAGAGTGCCGATCGAGATCGACGGTCGCCGGGTGATGCTGGGGCTGCCCGAGGAGCTCCTGCGGGGCATCGCCGCGGGCGGGACGACGACGGCCGATGCCGTCCCGGCGACCGCCGTCGTCGACCCGGCCGTGATCGAGGCTCCCGTGCCCGGCGCGCTGGTCGACTGGCTCGTCCCGGACGGTGAGCAGGTCACCGAGGGCCAGGACGTCGCGGTCATCGACGCCATGAAGATGGAGACCCGTGTCGCCGCACACCGTGCGGGCGTGCTCTCCCGCGGCACCGACGTGGGCGCGACGGTCGCGATCGGTGACGTGCTCGGGAAGATCGAGCCGTCCTAGGAGTCGGCTACGGGGCCGTGTGCTCGAGGATCGCCGGGATGGCCACTTCCCAGGTGGAGGGCGGGGGCGGCTCGTGGCCGACACCGTCGAGGACGAGGAGCGTCGCATCGGGAATGTCGCGGGCGAGGATCTCGCCGTGGCCGATCGGGAACAGCGGGTCGCGGGTGCCGTGGATGACCAGCGTCGGGGCGGCGATGTCGGCCAGGGTCGCCTCGATCGGCTCGCCGTCGCTCATCATCTGATGGTTGGTGAAGCTCGGCCGCATGTCCGGTGTGCGGCGTACGACCCGCTCGACGACCGCCCGCATCCGGGCTTCGTCGTAGCCCTCGGGGACGAACGCACGCTGGTCCTCGACCAGCATCGACACCAGAGCTTCGTGGTCGTCGGGATCCGGGACCGTGCTCTCGGCGGCCTTCGCGAAGAAGTCGGCCATCTCCTCGCCGATGGGCGGCAGGTCGGGTACGCCGTCGAAGGCCGGTGAGGTCTCGTTGAGGATCAGCGTCTCGACCCGGTCCGGATAGAGCGCCGCCGCACACTGGGCCAGCGCCCCGCCCATCGAGATGCCGAAGATGTGGCCCTTGTCGAGGCCGAAGGCATCGAGGAGAGCCGGGATGTCCTCGATCATGTCGCGCCCGGTGTAGCCCGGCGCTCCCGGCGGCCAGGTCGTGGAGCGGCCGGTGTCGCGGTGGTCGTAGCGGATCACGAACCTCCGCCCAGCAGCCAGCGCCTGGCAGAAGTCGTCCTCCCAGTAGTCCATCGAGGCGCTCATCCCGCCGACGAGCAGGATCGGCGGGTCCCCAGGACTCCCGAACGTCTCGACGCACAGCTCGATCCCGTTGACCGCCAGTGTGAGTTCACCCATGCCGACCAGCAAACGGGCGGGGTCGAGCCGCGTCAAGCGCTTAAGACGTGGCGTACGTGTCGATCTCGGCGCGCAGCCTGGCCTTGAGCTCCTCCGGAGCGTACGAGACGTCGACCGCGGCCCGGGCGAGGTCGGCGACGCCGGCGGCGTCGAGACTGAGGAGGTCGGTCGCGATCTCGTACTCCTGGTTGAGCGTGGTCGCGAACATCGGCGGGTCGTCGGAGTTGATCGTGACCAGCACTCCGGCATCGACGAACGTCTTCAGCGGGTGCTCCTCGAGCGTCGCGACGGCACCGGTGGCGACGTTGGACGAGGGGCAGACCTCGAGCGGGATCCGGTGCTCGGCGAGGTGGGCGAGCAGGGCCGGGTCCTGGGCCGCCGACGTGCCGTGGCCGATCCGCTCCGCCTTCAGCACGGTCAGGGCGTCCCAGATCGTCTGCGGCCCGGTGGACTCGCCGGCGTGCGGCAGTGAGCGGAGCCCGGCAGCACGGGCGGCGTCGAAGTGCCTCTCGAACTGCGGCCGCGGAACCCCGATCTCGGGCCCGCCGAGACCGAAGCCGATGAGCGCCTCGGGGCCGTGGTCGACGGCGTACGCCAGGGTCGCATCCGCCGCCGGCATCCCCGCCTCGCCCGGGATGTCATAGATCCAGCGCAGCGTGATCCCGAAGTCGCGCTCGGCGCTGACCCGGGCGTCCTCGAGCGCCTCGGTGTAGGCCTCGATCGCCATCCCGGTGTGTCCGTCGCCTGCCTCGCGAACGGCCAGGTCGGGGCGGACGGAGGTGTAGGGGGTGCAGGTCAGCTCGGCGTAACGGACCTGCTGGGTCTGCGCCAGGTCCCGCGCGATCTCGTAGGTCAGATAGCGGATGTCCTCCGGTGTACGCACCAGGTCGACGACCGAGAGGTAGACCTCGACGAAGTGCGCGAAGTCGCTGAAGGTGAAGTACTCCCGCAGCAGCTCGACATCGGCCGGCACGGTCCCCGGGTGCCGCGCGGCCAGCTCAGCCACGATCCGCGGCGACGCCGACCCGACGTGGTGGACGTGCAGCTCGGCCTTGGGCAGTCCTGCGATGAACGTCTTCAGATCACTCACAACCCCGATCCTCACACGCCCCTGCCGCTCCCGCGACCGGTTTCTGCGGCTGTACCAGACGATGACACCTTGTGAATCCGTTCACTGGGTGTCATCGGCATGTGTAGCGTTCAGAGACCACGACGTCCTCGATCTGGGGGTTGCGCCTCAAGCAGCGTAGATCACTTTGTCTGGCCACATCCCTGTGGCTCTTGCTTCCTTGTATGCCTTCACGAGGATCTTCGCCGCAGCTGGATCGAGGTCGGAGTCAACAGCAGAAAGCCGCGCCGGGACCTCGGCCTTGATGATCTCGACCTCGCCAGATCGCTCGGCACCGGGCCACTCGAATGCGTACGTGATCGACTGATCGTCCTCGAAGATCTTCTTGCCCTCGATGAGCATGCCCATTACTTCAGCCCTACCTCTCGCTCCCAGTTTGCCACTTCGTTCGCGGCACGGTGTGCCTCGTTGTAGGAGGCGCCGGGATTCGCTTTCAAGTACTCCAGTTCGGTCTTCTCATGAAGCAGCCAGAGGCGATCGGTGTCGGTTGCCTGGCCGTTCTGTAGGCGGAACCAGGCTTCGGCCTGCTCCGGACTGGAGTCGAACCTTTTGACCACCGTCTCACCGTCTCCGTAGGTGATGCGATGTTCCTGATGGAAGACGTGATCTTTGACCGAGAGAACGTCATCAGCGGACAATTGACTGCCATCCGGCATCCGCAAGTTGTTCTCGTCCGCGGCGATCTTCGCCGCGTCGTCGGTGGAACCGCGGATCTCGTCGTATGCGTCGTCTGCCCACATCTCTCGCCGGAACGGGTCGCGGGGACCGACGTGTCCGCCGGTGTGCAGCTCGCCGAGGTCGCCGAGGTCATCGATGGCGTTGTCGAGTTTGCCGACGTCACCGAGGCCGTCGAAGTTGTCGAGGCCCTTGAGACCGGAGGACATGTCCCCGAGAGCGTCCAGGGCGTCGGCGCCGCCCTTGACGCCGCGGCGTAGTCGGCCTTGGCCTGGGTGGTGACACCCTCGCCACGTTCATACTCCGACTTGGCGGTCGCCGCGTTCTGCTGAGCGGTCTCCAAGGCGGAGGCGTACTCGACCAGGGCGTTGCCGGCAGCGCGGAAGCCGGTGCCCGCCTCGTACCAGCGGTTGGGCTCGCGGTCGTGGGCGTCGCGGAAGTTGTCGGCGGCGCGGCCGATCCAGCCCTCGGTGTCTATCTTGGTCAGGGCGTCGCCGGTCTGGTCGAAGAACCGGCCCTTGTCGGCGCAGGTCTGACCTCGGGAGCGGATCTGGCCGGGGTTGCCCTTGATGGTGAAGTCGGGCACCGGCTACTTCCCGTCGCCGGTGATGGTGAGGTCGGTGGCGGCGGACTTGGCCTTGGCCATCTCGGCGGTGCCCGTCTCGTTGAGCTCGATGTAGTTCATCGCGATCTTCCCGATCCGACCGGACATCTCACCGACGTCCTCACAGAGGTTGTTCATGCCGCGCTCCCAGCGGTCCTTGAACTCCTCGACCGCGCCCCAGACCTCGTCGGAGCCGCAGGCGTCCTCAGAGGGCACCAGGTCCTCGACGTCCTTGTCCTTGAACAGCTGCGCCGTCTCGGCCAGACCCTGAGCGGCCTTGGCCAAGGACTCCAGATCCACCTCGAAGTCGTAGGAGGGCATCCACCAGAGCCTTTCGAGTCTGTACCGAACTGCGTACGCCGGAGGACAATGTAGCCTCACGCTCGCCGGCACATCGAAAGAACCGGGGGAACCTGTGAACATTCAACTGACAGTGGGCCAGCAGACCGCGGCGGCCAAGCATGTCGAGGACAGCATCGCCGATCTCGAGAAGCTGCTGACCAATCTCTCCGGCAACATCGAGGGCGCGGTCCCGGGGATGATGGGCAGCGCCGCCGGCGGACTCGTGGAGTCGTTGCAGACCTGGTACGAGAAGGTCGGTGGGCTGGCGATCCTGATGCAGGAGTACGCCGCCGCGCTCCGTGACGTCGACGTCCAGCACGCCACGACCCAGAACGACATCGTCCAGGAGGCCCACGGTCAGGCCGCGAACCTCGAACAGCGACTGGGGACCCTCTGATGAGTGAGAACAGCCTGATCGTCAAGGAACCCAGCATCGAGGACCTCGAGACGACCCTGAAGCAGGCGGCCAAGGACCTGCGAACGTTCTTCACCGACCTGATGGACGAGGTCGATCAGATCACCTCCGGCTGGTCTGCCGAGACCGGGTCGAAGCATGCCGCGGACCGAGCCGCACGAAGGGTGATCGACGCGTCCGGCCGCGCCGCCGCCGTGTTGGAGACGATGGCGACCGCCGTGCACAACTACGGTGAAGAAGCACACGACATCGAGGTCAAGAACGTCGCGATCGTCGGATGATCGCTCGAACCGAGGAGACGAAGATGCGGGCGATCCATCACTGGGACCTCTGGGTCGACGACTTCGAGACTGCCTCGGGCGAGTGGGGCTGGCTCTTCGGCGAGCTCGGCTGGGAGGCCGGGGAGAAGGGCCACTTCTGGGAGGCGCCGGACGGGACGTATGTCTTCATGGAGCACTCCACGGACCAGCACGGCGCCCAGGACCGGCTCCGTCCTGGCGTCAACCACATCGCGTTCATGATCGAGAGCCGCGACCAGCTCGACCGGATCCGCGCGGCGTCGACCGAGCACGGCTGGCACGAGCTGTACGCCGACCGCTACCCGCATGCCGGCGGCGACGAGCACACCGCGCTCTACCTGGAGAGCTCGGAGGGATTCGAGGTCGAGATCGTGCTGGAGGTCGAGGACCTCACCGCGTAGCGCTCAGCTGTCGTCGTCGCTGTCGTCCTCGCTGTCGTCCTCGCTGTCGTCCTCGCTGTCGTCGATGATGTGCATGGCGGCTTCCTCCGCGGTGGCGCCGGCCCCGTCGATACCGGCGTCGACCCCGTAGACCTCGGACTCGGCGTCCTCACCGGTCCCGCGGTCGGGGTCGACCAGTCGACCGGCTCGCTTGTTGCCGACCTCACGGCCGTCGGGGTCGTCGCTCTCCTCGGCGTCGTCGTACTCGACCGCGTAGGGATCGGTCTCCGGCACCTCCTGGTGGCGCCGCTGGTCGATGCACTCCCGATGCTCCTCCTCCCACGGCGTGTTGCCGTAGTCGGTGGAGTAGCGGTCGGCGGTGACGATGCCGTGGTCGAGCTCATCGCGCACCTCACCTTCGAGAACGTCTCCGGAGAGCGCGTCCTCGCCGGTGATCTGGTCCTCGTCGTCGACGCTGTAGTCGCCGTAGTTCTCGCGCGATTCGCTCACTTGAGTCTCCTCATCGGCCGGCATTGGGGTCATCGATGTCCCTTTCGGTAACGTTAACCCGGTCCGGTATGGAGTGGAACCGGACGGAAACACACGACGCGGGGATCGACCGAGGGAGCAGAACCAAATGGCGCCTCGCGCCCGACTGGCTGTGGCGGCTGTTGCCGTACTCGCCGGCTCTTCGATCGCGCTCGGCGTGATGCCTGAATCGAGCGGCCCGTTGGGGTCTTTGGGGTCTTTGGCCGGGGGCGCTTTCGCGCGTGTCGTCAACGCTCCTGCCGAGGGCGTGGTGCCCCCGACGCCCACCGCGACGCCGGAGTGGGCGCCTTCCTCGACCAAGCCCAACGTCCTCATGATCACCGCGGACGACCTGGCCTATGAGGATCTGGAGTACATGCCCCACGTACGCAGCCTCCTGGCCGACCAGGGCACGACGTTGACCGCGGCGATCGCGCCCACGCCGATCTGTGTGCCGGCCCGGGCGTCGCTGCTGACCGGACAGTATTCGCACAACCACGAGACCGTGACCGTCAACGGCGAGCGCGGCGGCTACGCGTCGATGGAACACACCGGCACGCTGCCCGAGGCGATGCAGGAGGCGGGGTACGACACCCTGTTCACCGGGAAGTACCTCAACGGCTACGGCCTGCGGGGGACGGCCAAGGACGTGCCGCCCGGGTGGACCGACTGGCGTGCGACGACCGACATGTCGACCTACAACTTCCTGCATCCGCGGATCAACCACAACGGCAAGCTCAAGGCCTATCACCGCTACACGACCTACGTCATGCGCGACCAGGCCAACGAGATGATCTCGGCACCCGAGCGCGCCGACAAGCCGTGGTACATGTGGGTCAACTACGTCGCGCCGCACCACGGCGGACCGAGGGAGGCCGACGACCCGGAGAACACCGGCACCCCCGTGCCGGCCGCCGAGGACAAGCGCTCCTTCGACGGCCTCGAGCTGCCCGACACCCCCAACATGTTCCGTACGCCCACCGACGTGCCACCGAACTCGCCCTCCCGCAGGAGCTTCGACGCCCAGAAGCGCGCCGAGCTGCGGATCGCCCACCAGCAGCGCGTCGAGTCCGTCCAGGCCGTGGACCGAGCGGTGGCCAGCCACGTACACCGCCTGCAGGCGAGCGGGCAGATGGACAACACCATCGTCATCTTCTCCTCGGACAACGGCTACACCACCGGTGGCCACAACATCGAGGGCAAGCTGAGGCACTACCAGGAGACGCTGCGGATCCCGGTGGTCCTGCGTGGGCCGGGGATCCCGGCCGGGCGGTCCCTGTCGACCGGTGTCGGCAACCCTGACCTCGCCACCACGATCATGGCCATCGCCGGCGCCGAGCCCGGACGTGCCCAGGACGGGGTCAACATCATGCCCTGGCTCAACGCCCCGGCACAGGACCGGGTGATCCCGCTCTCTGCCTGGCGCGTCAGCGACGGTAACAAGCAGCTCTACTCCGGGATCCGCTTCGGTGACTGGACCTACGCCCGCTACCCCGACGGCAGCGAAGAGCTCTACAACATGGCTGAGGACCCCTACCAGGTCCGCTCGCTCGCGCTGCGCCCCGAGTATGCCGACGACCTGGCCGAGCTGCGCGCCCTCGACAAGAAATACGCGAAGTGCGCCGGCGACACCTGCCCGAAGGAGTTCTACCCGGCCGGCTGATCAGCGGCGCACCGGAAGCCCAGGTTGCCCGCGGTCGAGTCGGGCGGACTGCTGGAGCGCGCGGAGAGCCGGTAACGGTGACAGTAGGAGTCGTGACAGAGGTAGGAACCGCCACGCATCACCCGGGTCAGGCCTTCGGCCGGGCCGCGCGGGTCGGCGGTGGCGCCGGAGTCGACGAGGTCGGCGTAGTAGGTCGGTGAGAACCAGTCGGCGCACCACTCCCAGACGTTGCCGATCATCTGGAACAGCCCGAAGCCGTTGGGATCGTACGTCCGCACCGGAGCAGTCGTGACGAACCCGTCGTCGGCGGTGTTGGTGTCCGGGAAGGCTCCCTGCCAGACGTTGGCATGGTGGGTGCCGTCCTGCTCCAGCTCGTCACCCCACGGGAACCTCGATCCGACGAGACCGCCACGGGCGGCGTACTCCCACTCGGCCTCGGTCGGCAGCCGGGTCCCGGCCCACTCGCAGTAGGCCAGCGCGTCGTCGTGGGAGACGTGCACGACGGGGTGGTTGCCCCGGCGGCCGACGTTGGAGCCCGGGCCCTCAGGGGCCCGCCAGGAGGCGGCGCGGACGCCGAGCCACCAGGGCGCTTCCGGGGAGCGGCCCAGCACGTCGCGCGGGTCACCGTTGAAGGCGAGGTGGAAGACGGCCGAGAAGCCCTCCCGCTCGGCGGTGGTGACGTGGCCGGTCGCCTTGACGAACCGGGCGAACTCCTCGTTGGTCACCGCGGTCGCGTCGAGCCGGAAGCCGGGCAGGTCGACCGGGTGCACGGGGCCTTCGCCGTCGGCCTGGTAGCCCTCGCCGAAGGAGTCCCCGGCCGCGTACGTCCCGCCGGGGAGGTCGACGAGCGTACGGCGGCGCTTGCGGGGCAGGGCCGGCGGGCGCAGAGCCGGGTCGGGGCTGGGACCGCGGGTCGCGCCGAAGGTCAGGTCGGAAGGCACGACCACCAGCCTACGAGCCGGAAAGCGTCGCCTTCAGACTGCCCGCGCTCGCCACGAGCTTCCCCTTCTTGCCGGTGACCAGTTGGCCGGGCGTACGGGCCTTGCCGTTGCCGTCGGCCTTGATCTCGAGCGAGCAGGTCGGCTTCTTGCCGGCGCACTTGAAGTCGCCCGTCGGACGGTAGGTCACCTTCAGCTTCTGGTTGTCGGAAAGGCCCTCGACGTACGCCGCCATGTAGGTGCACTTCGGCTTGCCCTTCGGGCACGAGCGCTCGATCTTGCGCCACTCCATCCGGGCCGCGGCCGCCTTGCCGCAGAGCTCGGCGGGCTCCCCGGTGCGGACCGTGCCCCAGGCGTACGTCACCTTGGTGGTCGCCTGCACGCAGGCCTCGGCGCCGCCCTTGGCGACCGGGATGATGTAGGTGAGCTCCGGGTCCTCGCCGGAGGTCGGCTGCGCGGTGCCGTCGTCGAGGGAGGCGATACCGGCGGCGACGGTCGGTGCGGTGACCTTCAGGGTGACCTCACGGTAGCCCGCGGCCGCGGCGCCGCTCGGCGCCTCGGGCGTGCGGGCGTAGCAGGTGTCCAGTGCGGTGGTCGCGGCGACGTTCTTGGCGGCTAGCTCCTCGTCGGCGAGCCGCAGGTTGGTGACCGCCAGGACTCCGGCGATCGCGGGGCGGCCGACCTCGCGCAGGCAGCGCGGGTCGTCGAGCGTCCAGGCCTTGGCGACCTGCCTGCTCCAGCTGTTCGCACCGCCGTCGGCGCAGCGGAGGAGCTCGGCGTACCACTGCGAGCCGAGCGCCGAGGGCCAGTCGCCGGTGTAGCTGAAGCCGCTGCCGGTCTTGGCGACCACCCCGGCCCTGGCCAGCCCGGTGCTGCGCTCGTCCTCGACGACGGCCTGCGCGGCGCAGCGGATCTGCTCGGGGTCGGCCCAGGCGGGAGTGTCGCCGGCGAGGCTGAGCACGCGCGCCACTTCCTTGTCGTCGCCGCGCGGCGGGCCGATGACGCCGGTGAGATAGGCCCACGCCGTCGTGCCGAGGAAGGCCACCGCCACGAACGCGCCAACAACCGCGAACCAGCGCAACGCCAGACGTACGGCCCGGCCCCGGTCGCGCCGCCGCCGCGGCATCGGTGGCAGCCCGAGCCGCCGCCGACGGGCGTCCTCGGCCGCCGCGTTGGCGAGCTCGGTCGGCTTCGGGCGTTGCGGAGCGGGGTTGCCGGTGGGGTCGGACATCTCACTCTTCCTCGTGAAGGTTCAGCGAGGATCGTAGAGGGTCGTCCTTTTCGGATACCCCCTGCCACTCCCTCCAGGGGTCTCGACGGCGCGGACTACTTCCAACCTCCGGGGCTTCGCCACGGGACGGCGTGTCATCGACCTTCGTACAGCGTCGTCCGTTCGCGTACGTCCCGGCCGATGCCTGCGCCGATCTCCTCGAGCTCGGCGACGGTCTTCGCCGAGCCGTGCTCGGAGCCGGCCATCCGCGAGATGGTCTCCTCCATCAGGGTGCCGCCGAGGTCGTTGGCTCCGGCCTGGAGCATCGCCCTGGTGCCGTCGACGCCGAGCTTGACCCAGCTCGTCTGGATGTTGTCGATGCGGCCGTGGAGCATGATCCGGGCGAGCGCGTGGACGGCGAGGTTGTCGCGCATGGTGGGGCCGGGGCGGGCTGCCCCGGCGAGGTAGATCGGCGCACTGGTGTGCACGAACGGGAGCGGCACGAACTCGGTGAGCTCCGCGTTTCCGTGCTCACGGGCCTTGTCCTGGATACCGGCGAGGACGCGGAGGTGACCGACCCAGTGGCGTGGGTTGTCCACGTGGCCGTACATCATCGTCGACGTCGTCGGGATGCCGACGCGGTGGGCGGTGGAGATGATCTCGATCCACGTCTTCGCGGGCAGCTTGCCCTTGGTCAGCACCCAGCGGACCTCGTCGTCGAGGATTTCCGCTGCCGTGCCGGGGATGCTGCCGAGCCCGGACTCGCGGACCTTGATCAGGAAGTCCTCGATGGACAGGCCGGTGCGGGAGGTGCCGTTGACGATCTCCATCGGGCTGAACGCGTGCACGTGCATCTCCGGAACCCGCTGCCTCACCGCCTGGACGAGGTCGAAGTAGGCGGTGCTGGGGAGCTCGGGATCGATGCCACCCTGCATGCACACCTCGGTGGCACCCAGGTTCCACGCCTCCTCTGCGCGGTCGGCGACCTGGTCCAGATCGAGGGAGTACGCATCCGCGTCCGTCCTCCGCTGCGCGAAGGCGCAGAACCGGCAGCCGACGTAGCAGACGTTGGTGAAGTTGATGTTGCGGTTGACGACGTAAGTCACGGTGTCGCCGTTGACCTCTCTGCGCAGGTCGTCGGCGAGCTTGGTGACCTGTCGAAGCAGGTCGCCCTCTGCGGTCATCAGAGTCAGCGCGTGCTCGTCGGAGAGGTTGCCGGGATCCTTCTCGGCTGCGGCGAGCGCCGTATGCCCCTCCGCGTGGAGGACGGCGGGAGCTCCGGTCGAGGACGCCGCCTCCCGGACCTCGTCCCAGTCGCCGTAGACCGTCTCGAAGTCGTCGCGGCGGTCGTTGGTGCGTCCGGTGGTGTCGACGGAGGCGTGCAGATCGACGCGTCCGGAGGCCGTGAAGCCGCCGTCCGGCTCCTGCCACGGGCGGCCCTCGGGCCGGACGCCGTCGGTGGCCAGCCCGTCCTCGTCGGCGAGCGCCTCGACGTGGGACAGGACGCGCGGGTCGATCCAGGACTGACCGTCACGCAGGGTGCCGGTGACGTACTCCGGGTGGACGGTGAGCCGCGGCCGCAGCGTGAAGCCGGCCTCGGCGGTGACCTGGCGCAGCGCGTCGAGGGACGGCCAGGGGCGCTCGGGGTTGACGTGGTCGGGGGTGAGCGGTGAGACCCCGCCCCAGTCGTCGATCCCCGCGCCGAGCAGCGCCCGGCACTCGTCGAGGTCGACGAGGTTGGGTGGCGCCTGGACCCGTGCCTTCGGCCCGAGGACGATCCGGGAGACGGCGATCGCGGCCAGATACTCGTCGAGCCCCAGGTCGTCGACGTGACGCATCGCCGTCGAGGGCTTCGCCCGGAAGTTCTGGACGATGATCTCCTGCAGCCCGCCGTACGCCTTGTGGACCTTACGCAGCGCAAAGATCGTCTCCGCGCGCTCGGTGAGCGTCTCGCCGATGCCGACCAGGAGGCCGGAGGTGAAGGGGATCGAGAGGCGACCGGCGTCCTCGAGCACCCGCAACCGCACCGCCGGGTCCTTGTCGGGTGAGCCGAAGTGGGCCTCGCCCTTCGTCTCGAACAGCCTGCGGCTGGTGGTCTCGAGCATCATCCCCATCGAGGGGGAGACCGGCTTGAGCCGGTTCATCTCCTCCCACGACATCACGCCGGGGTTGAGGTGGGGGAGCAGCCCGGTCTCCTCGAGCACGCGGACAGCCATCGCTCGCACGTAGTCGAGGGTCGACTGGTAGCCGCGGCTCTCCAGCCACTCCTGCGCCTCCGGCCACCGGTCCTCCGGCCGGTCGCCGAGAGTGAACAGCGCCTCCAGGCAACCCAGCTTCGCGCCCTCGGCGGCGATCTCCAGGATCTCGTCGGGGCTCAGGTAGGGCTCGCGACCCTCTCGCTCGGCCTGTCCCGGTGTCTCCACGAACGTGCAGTAGTGGCACCGGTCCCGACACAGCTTGGTGACCGGGATGAAGACCTTCGGGGAGTACGTCACCGTCTCCGGTCGCCCCGCGGCGACCAGTCCGGCGTCGCGTACCTTGGCCGCGGCGGCCGTCAGCCGGTCGAGGTCGTCGCCCCGGGCCGCCAGGAGAGCCGAAGCCTCCGCCACGTCCAAGGCTGCGCCGCGTTCGGCCCGGGCCAGCGCCCGGCGGATCTGCTGGGGTGTCGGCTGCTCGCTCATCACGAGCAGCCTAGTAGGCGCCGTTCAATTGTCGAACTAGTTGTCGATCTGGGCGCTCGCGCCGGGAGCGCTGGCGACGAACTTGTCGTTCCAGACCTTGGGACCCGACCAGTCGACGACGGCGCCCTTGCCCTGACCGTCAGCGGTGCCCGGCCAGACGCACTTGGCGTTCTTCGCGTCCGAGCACTTGCCGCCGTTGCGGGTGAGCTTCACGTTGAACTGCTTGCCGGGCTGGAAACCCTCGAAGGTGAGCCGCCAGGTGTTGCACTCGACCTTCTGCTTCGTATAGGTCGGGTCGGTGCACTTGTCCTGCTTGACCCACTCGAGCTTCTTCGGCTCGGCCTTGCCGCAGACGTCGGCGTCGGTGGCCTTCTCGGTGCCCCAGGCGAAGGCGACGTTGGTCTTGACCGCGATGCAGCCCTCGACACCGCCCTCGGTGACCGCGAGCTCGTAGGTGGAGCCCTTGAGCTCCTCGTAGCTGCTGCTGCCCTTCTTGGCGATCTCGATCACCGATTCGCCGCCGGGGGCGGTGGGCTCCTGTACGTCGAAGTCGACCTGCATGTAGGCGGGCTTGGGAGTCACCTTGGCGCCGAGCGCGTCGGCCTTGACGTAGCACGCGTCGAGGGCCTCGACGGCCTTGTCCTTGGCTGGGCCGGCGGCGCCGGGGTCGCCGTCCTTGAGGAGGTCGGCGACCGCGATCAGGCCGGCCATGGAGGTCTTGTCGACCTCCTTCTCCATGCAGCGGGTGTCGCCGACCTTCCAGTTGTCGCCGATCTCGGTCGACCAGGACTCGGTGCAGTCGAGCAGGCCCCGGGCGAAGTTCATCGCGTCGTCCGCGGGCCATTCGCCGGTGTAGGTCCAGTCGTCGCCCGCGTCCACGACGCCGTGGGAGCGCAGCTCGGCGGCGGGAACCTTCTCGACCAGGGACTCCGACGCGCAGGTCATCTGGTCCTCGGTCGCCCACCCCGGCTTGGGTACGCCGCTGGCGATCGCCTCGGCGGCCTTGGCGTCGTCGCCGTGGAGTCCGAAGATGCCGAAGCCCTGGGTGAAGATGCCGGCCCCGAGGAGCAGGACCGCGGCGACGCCGCCGCCGATGATGGCGTAGCGCTTCTTCTTGTCGCCGTCGCCGCCGCCCTGGCCGGCGCTGGAGTGGTGCGACGGCAGCCACTCGGGCTGGCCGCCTCCGGCGGCGGTGCCGGCGTTCGCCGCGGCAGCGGTCGTGGGCAGACTCTTGCCGCTGTGCACGACCGTGGAGTCGGTCTCGTTGGCGATCGGGGCGGGGGTCGGGGTGCCCTCGCCCGGACGCTTGACGATCGTCGGCTGCGCCTCGGCCTCGGGAGCCTTGTTGCCGGCCCCGGACGTGCCGTCCGCGGTGGTGTCCCAGGTGACCCCGGGACGGGAGCCGAGGTCGGCCGCGGCCGCTGCGGCGACACCGCCGACGACACCACCACCGAGACCGGACTCCTCGAGCCGGTCGGCGGCCTTGTCGAGCGCCTTGGCGAGCTCGGCGGCGGTGCGGTAGCGGTTCTCTGGCTTCTTCGCCAGCGCCCGCTGGATGATCGGGTTGAGCAGGTCGGCGCCCGGTGTCGAGGCGGGCAGCCGCGGCACCGGGTTGTTGATGTGGGCGCTCATCAGCTCGAAGTCGCTGCCGGTGTAGGGGGCCTTGCCGGTCAAGCAGGCCCACAGCAGACAGCCGGCGGCGTAGATGTCGCCGGACGCGGTCGCCTGCTCACCCATGTGACGCTCGGGGGACATGTAGGGCAGCGAGCCCACCACGGAACCGGCCCGGGTCACGTTGGAGTCGCCCTCGGTCGCGATGCCGAAGTCGGTCAGGTAGGGGACGAGCTCGCCCTCCTGGCGCTCCCACAGGAGCACGTTGGACGGCTTCACGTCGCGGTGGACGACGCCGACACGGTGGGCGTCGAAGAGCGCGTCGCTGACGTCGCCGACCAGGCGCAGTGCATGGACGGTCTCCAGCGGCCCCTTGGACTTCAGCCAGCCGTGCAGGTCGCCGTCGGGGACGTACTCGGTGACGAGGTAGACGGTGCCCTCGACCTCGCCGTACTCGATGATCTGCACGATGTTGCGCGAGCGCAGCTTGGCCAGGATGTTGGCTTCCCGCTCGAAACGGGTGATGAAGTCCTTGTCGACGGTGAGCGAGGGCAGCACCAGCTTGAGCGCCACCTTCCGACGCAGCGCCGGGTCCTTCGCCTGGTAGACGACACCCATGCCACCTTGACCCAGGACCCGTTCGATCACGTAGCGACCGAACTGTTCGCCTTCCTGGGGGAACGCAACCATCGTTAGAACCTCGCCCTGATTTTTTTACCCGATTCGACCTCTGCCGAAACCCTAGCGTCCCGTCAACGAACGTCGTGCGGCAACGCCACGGCCGAGACCGATTGTTAAGGTGCTAGTTGGGCAACCTGGCGGTGAGCCCGTCGACCTCGGCGGTGAAGCGGTCCTTCCAGCCCTTGGGTGCGGTCCAGTTGGTCCAGGTGCCGGTCGGCTTGGTGACGAAGGCCTTGTCCGAGCACGATCCGGAGGCCGAGCGGCAGTTGCCGCCGTTGAGCTTCAGCTTGATCGTGACGCTGGACAGGAGCTCATAGCCCTCGTAGTGGAGCGTCCAGGAGTTGCACGGGGCATACCTCGGCTGGGCGCACGACTTGTCCTTGGTCCACCACAGCCGGCGGTCCTTCGCCTTGCCGCAGGCCTCGTCCTCGCTGGTCTTGGTGGTGCCCCACGGATAGCTGATCGAGGCCTCGAAGGTGGCGCAACCCTCCTGGCCGCCTTCACGTACGGGGATGTTGACCTTTCCACCGGTCACCGGCTTCCACTCCGAGGAGTCGGCGGACTTCGCCCGCAGGACCACCTCGCTGCCCTCGACGGCCGGGGCCTTGACCGCGAACTCGACGCCGAGCACGGCTGGAGTCGCGGACGCGGTCGGTGCGGTGAGCTCGTCGCTCGCGTAGCACTCGTCCAGCGCCGAGACCGCCTTGTCGGCCTGCTTGGTGACGCCGGCGTCCTCGATCTCCATGGTCTGCTTGGCGATCAGACCGGCCATCGCCGCCTCGTCCACGTCGCCGAGGCAGTCGGTGTCGGCCAGGGCCCACTCCTTGCCGATCGTCTTGCTCCAGTCGCCCGAGCAGGAGAGCAGACCCTCGGAGTACGCCGTCGCCTGCAGTCCTTGCCAGGCGCCGGTGTAGGTCACGGTCTCACCGGTGACCTTGATCAGCCCGGCCTTGGTCAGGGCGTCGCTGCGCTCGTCCTTGACCAGCTGCTCGGCGGCGCACTTGGCGTCGCCCGCCGAGGCCCAGGCCGGCTTCGGGGCGTCCGCGGAGATCGCGACCACCGCCAACTTGTCCTCGGCGCTCAGCGGCCCGAAGCCGAGACGTCCGGTGAAGAACGCCCACGCGCCGGTCCCGAGCAGCGCGACGAGCACGACCGCGCCGGCGGCACCCAGTCCGATCAGCAGCCCTTTGTTGGTCTTCTTCGGCGTGTGGTGCGGCGGCAGCCCATAACCCGAGGCGTACGCGGTCGGCGGCTGTCCCGGAGGCGGACCGTAGCCACCGGCCGGTGCCACCGGCATCGCCATCGTCGGTGGCGGCGGGGGCGGTGTCGACCCAGCCGCCGACGCAGCCTGCCCCGGAGGACGGGACGGCGGCGGCGGGGTCGGCGGCCCGGAAGTCGGCGGAGACGACGGTGGCGGCGGCGGGGGAGGGGTCGCCGCCGGTGTCGTCGGTGGCGGCGGAGGCGGGGTGGGGCTCGAGCCGGGGATCCGGGTCGCGTCCGGGTCGACCGGGTTCGCCGGCTCAGGCGCCGGAGGTGGCGTAGGCCGCGGCGTACCCGGTCTCGTCTTGTCCTGGTCGTCTGGCCCCATGTCGCACGTCCTGCATGTCAGTGAAGTGAAGCGACCGGGCCGAGCGACCCGAGTCGGTAGAGACCGCGCGGGCAGGGGCACCTGCTCCGCGTCGCGATACGGGCGCGCTGGCTGCGTTGTCGCCTCTCGACGGTGCAACCAGACCGCCTTCGAGGCTCCGCCTTGCCAGCACACCCGTCTCGCGACGCTCGCGACGGCGCCCCTACCCACGCGATCTCTACGCACATCGTAAAGACACTTCGCCGAATTCGCAGCCGAGACTTCGGTACCAATCGAGGAACGCTTCTCAGTCGCCGCGGCAACGACTGCTCCCAGGCGGTCAGGCCAGCCACTCCTTGACCTGGCTGATCGCCGCCGGGGCGTCCGTGCCGAAGGCCGGAGTCACCTGCAGGCTGGTCACGCCGGCCTCCTTGAACGCGGCGATCCGCTCCTTCACGAACGACTCCGGACCGACCAGGTTGCCGGCCTCGAGCCACGCCTCGGGCACCTCGGCCTCGGCGTCGCGCTTGTGCCCGTCGAGATAGAGGTCCTGGATCTTCTTGGCCTCGGCCTCGAAGCCGTACTTGACGGCCATGTCGTTGTAGAAGTTCTTGCCGCGCGCGCCCATGCCGCCGACGTACAGCGCGATCAGGCCGCGCATCGTGTCGCGGTGGCGCTTGGCCTCGTCGGGGTCGTCGGTGATCGCGAGCAGACCGCCGGCGGAGATCTCCAGGGGCTTAAGGTCGGAGGAGCGCATGGCCAGACCCTTCTCGATGGCGTCGCCCCAGACGTCGCGGGCCTTGTCGGGCAGGAACTGGAACGGCAGCCAGCCGTCGGCCACCTCGGCGGTCATCGCGACGTTCTTGTCGCCCAGAGCGGCCACCCAGAGCGGAGTGTCGGCGCGCTCGGGCCTGTTGAGCAGCTTGAGCGGCTTGCCGAGCCCGGTGCCCTGGTCGGCGGGGAGCGGGATCTTGTAGAGCCCGTCGCTCTGCAGCCGCTCGCCACGCAGCCCGGCGCGCAGCAGCGCGATGATCTCCCGGGTGCGGGTCAACGGCTTGTCGTACGCCACCCCGTGGAAGCCCTCGATGACCTGGGGTCCGCTCGCGCCGAGGCCGAGGATCGCCCGCCCGCCGGAGACGTTGTCGAGACCGGCCGCGGTCTGGAGCAGCGCTCCCGGCGTACGGCTGTAGATGTTGAGGATGCCCGCCCCGAGCTCGACGGTCTCGGTCTTCGCGGCCAGGTAGCCCAGCAGCGAGACCGCGTCGAAGCCGTACGGCTCGGCGACCCACAGCTGGTCGAGGCCCGCCTTCTCCAGGTCGGCGACCTGGTCTGCGGTCTCACGCGGGTTGCCGAAGTAGGTCAGGGGCATCGCGAGCTTCATAGTGGGCTGCTTCATGCTGGGGAGGCTACCGTGATCGTGTGACGGAGATCAGGTTCGGATACAAGGCTTCCAACGAGCAGTTCGCACCCACGGAGCTGCTGAACTACGGCGTGATGGCGGAGGAGCAGGGTTTCGACTCGGTCTTCATCTCCGACCATCTCCAGCCCTGGCGACACGACGGCGGACACGCACCGTTCGCGATGACATGGCTCGGTGCGCTGGGCGCGCGCACGGAGCGGATCACCATGGGGACGTCCGTCCTCACCCCGACGTTCCGCTACCACCCCGCGATCGTGGCGCAGTCCTTCGCGACCCTCGGCTCGCTCTTCCCCGACCGCGTCGTGCTCGGGATGGGCACCGGTGAGGCGATGAACGAGGCGCCGCTGGGTGTGGAGTGGCCCGAGGGCAAGGTGCGCTTCGCGCGGTTCCGGGAGGCCGTGCGCGTCATCAAGAAGCTCTGGTCCGAGGACCGGGTGACCTTCGAGGGCGACTACTACCAGCTCGACCGGGCGACCATCTACGACAAGCCGTCCACGCCGGTCCCGATCTACCTGGCCGGCAGCGGCCCGGCCGCGACCAAGTACGCCGGCCGTGCCGGTGACGGCTACATCACCACCTCCGGCAAGGGCGCCGAGCTCTACACCGACACGCTGCTCCCGGCCGTGCGGACCGGCATCGAGCTCTCCGAGCGCAAGCCGGAGGACGTGGACATGATGATCGAGGTCAAGGTCTCCTTCGACCACGATCTGGAGCAGGCGATGGAGGCCACCCGCTTCTGGGGCGCTCTCGGTCTCACCCCCGAGCAGAAGCACTCGGTCGAGGACCCGGTGGAGATGCAGCGTCTCGCCGACGCGCTGCCGACCTCGGCGACCGCCAAGCGGTTCATCGTGTCGACCGACCCCGACGAGCACGTCGCCCGGATCAAGGAATACCTCGACATGGGCTTCACCCACCTGGTCTTCCACGCCCCCGGCCCGGACCAGGCGAAGTTCCTCGAGCTCTACGGCGAGGAGATCCTGCCGAAGCTCCGCGCTCTCGTCTGAGCTGAACCAGGACCCCGGCCGGCAGACTCAGGCCGGGGCCCTGGGAGGACCGCCCCACATACGCCATACGTCAGGTGGACGAGTTGTGTTGCACCTGTTTGAGATCGGTTGCCGATTTCGTCTCCGGTGTGCGTGACGGGCCCTGGGGCTCCTAGGCCCTACGCTCACCTCTCATGAGTGTGATGGTCGACCCGTTCGTGGACGCTGCCGAGAAGCACCGGCGCGAGCTGAGGGTGCACTGCTACCGGATGGTGGCGAGCTTCGACGAGGCCGAGGACCTGGTGCAGGAGACCATGGTCAAGGCGTGGGAGCGCCGCGACCAGCTGACCGACCCGGAGGCAGTCCGGTCGTGGCTCTACCGGATCGCGACCAACACCTGTCTCGACTTCCTGCGTCGCGAGGAGCGGCGCCCGAGGACGTACGCCGCGCTGCCGGGCTTCGACCACGGCAACGGTGAGCCCCCGGAGTTGCTGGAGTGGCTGCAGCCGTTCCCCGACGCCCTGCTGGAGCCCGAGCGGCCGGAGGACGAGGCGGTCGCGCGGGAGACCATCGAGCTGGTCTTCCTGACCGCGATCCAGCACCTGACCCCGCAGCAGCGGGCGGTCTTCGTCTTCCGGGAGGTGCTCGGCTGGTCGGCCGCGGACACCGCGGCCGCGCTCGACGTCACGGTGGCAACGGCCAACTCGCTGCTGCAGCGGGCCAAGCCGGCGCTGCGCCGGCACCTGCCCGAGGACCGGTCGACCTGGCGCACCGAGGGGCCGACCGAGGAGGAGCGCAAGGTCATCGACGCCTACATCGCGGCGGGGGAGAGCAACTGGCGTGAGGGCATCACCGACCTGCTGACCAGCGACGCCGTGCTGACGATGCCGCCGAACCCGTTCTGGTTCTCCACCCGCCAGGCGTTGCTGGACTTCGTGCTGCCCAACCTCGACCCGTCATCCCCGACCTACCTCGGCGAGTGGTGCTTCATCCCGGCGGGCGCCAACCGGATGCCCGCGGTCGCGGGCTACGTACGCCGCCCGGGCACGACGATCTACCGGCCGCAGACGCTCGACGTGCTCCGGGTCGTCGACGGCAGGGTCGCCCAGATCACCACCTTCGAGCCGCATCTCTTCCCCGCCTTCGGGCTCCCGCAGGCGCTGTCCTGAGGCGGTTCCTGAAAAAACTTCGCGGCCACCCGATGAGTCGCTGCGCCTGCGTACGTCCTATGGGCAGATCACGCACACCTGTGCGTGAGGACACCACAGGAGACACCATGAACGCACAGCTCCAGGACCGCACCGCCATCGTCTGGGGCGGCGCGGGCGACATCGGCTCGACGACCGCGAAGGCCTTCGCCGAAGCCGGCGCCAAGGTCTATCTCGCCGGCCGCACCGAGGCCACGCTCGCGGCCGCAGCCGAGGAGGTCGGCGCCGCCGGCTTCGGCGTGGTCGACGTCCTCGACGAGGACGCCGTGGTCGCCTTCGTGGAGCGGGTCGTCGCCGAGACCGGCTCGCTCGACATCTCGTTCAACGTCGCCGACCGCGGCGACATCCAGGGTCAGCCGCTGCTGGAGATCTCGGCCGCCGACTACACCCAGCCGGTCGTACGCGGCATCACCGGCTCCTTCCACACCGCCCGCGCGGCCGCCCGGCAGATGGTCGCGCAGGGCCGCGGCGTGGTGCTCGCCCTCGACTCCGGCTCCGCGCGCGGCTCGGCGCCCGGCATGGGCGGGACGAGCGCCGCCGACGGTGCGCTCGACGCGCTGGTGCGCGACCTGGCCGCGGAGGTCGGACCCTCCGGCGTACGCGTCGTCGGGATCTGGACCGCCGGGCTCACCGAGACCTTCACCGCGGAGAAGTTCGAGCGGGTCATCGGGACCCGGCTTCCCGAGGAGGCCCTCGACGGGATCCGGGCCAACCTCGACGACATGCGGATGACCAAGCGGTCGCCGCGGCTGAAGGAGGTGGCCGACACCGTGACCTTCCTCGCCTCCGACGGGGCCGGCGCGATCACCGGCACCTGGCTCAACGTGAGCAGCGGGATGTATCCCAGCTGAGCTGGATCGCGCAGGTCAGGTGCGCCAGGAGTCCCAGAGCTTCGCATAGGACCCGCGGGCGGCGACGAGCTCGTCGTGGGGGCCGAACTCGGTGATCCGGCCGCCCTCGACCACGGCGACCCGGTCGGCGTCGTGGGCGGAGAAGAGCCGGTGGGCGATCGCGATGACCGTACGTCCCTCCAGCACCGCGGCCAGCGACCGCTCCAGGTGCCGGGCGGCGCGTGGGTCGATCAGCGAGGTCGCCTCGTCGAGCACCAGAGTGTGCGGATCAGCCAGGACGAGTCGGGCCAGGGCGATCTGCTGGGCCTGAGGGGCGGTCAGGGCGCGGCCGCCGGAGCCGACCTCGGTGTCCAGCCCCTCGGGGAGCGCCGCGACCCATTCGCGGGCGTCCACCGCCGCCAGGGCATCGAGCACCTCGGTGTCGGAGGCCCCGGGGCGCGCCAGGACGAGGTTGTCGCGCACGCTGCCAGCGAAGACGTGGTGCTCCTGGGTTACCAGCGCGACGTGGCCGCGTAGATCGTCGAGGGGAAGGTCGACCAGCGGTACGTCGCCGACCGTCACGGCTCCCGAACGCGGCGGATGGATGCCCGCGAGCAGCCGCCCGAGCGTCGACTTGCCGGCGCCCGACGGGCCGACCATGGCCACCCGCTCACCGACCCCGACGTCCATCGAGATGCCGTGGAGGACGTCGCGACCCTCGACGTAGGAGAACTTCACGTCGGAGGCCGCGATCTTCTCGTCGGCGGGTTCGGCGCCGGTGGCCACGCGGTCGTCGGGGACGTGCGCGACACCGAGGAGGCGAGCCAGGGACGTGTTGCCCATCTGCAGCTCGTCGAGGATCGAGACGATCCGGTTGACGGGGTCGATCAGCATCTGGACGTACAGCGTCGCCGCGGTCACGTCGCCGAGCGAGCAGACCCCCTGGGTGTAGAGCCAGCCGCCGAACATCAGCGTGGTGACCGTGGGGACGAGGTAGGAGATCTCCATCGCCGGGAAGAAGACCGTACGCAGGAACAGCGTGTAGCGCTCGGCACGGAACGAGGTCGCGATGTCGGCGTCAGCGGCCTCGATCCGACCGTTCTGGAGGCCGAGCGCCTCGACCGTGCGGGAGCCTTCGGCCGTCTCGGTGAGCGTCGAGTTGATCTGGGAGTAGGTCGCGGACTCGCGCAGGTAGCCGCCCTTGGCGCGGCGGAGGTACCAGCGCAGGCCGATCACGAGCGCCGGCACGCCGAGCAGGCACGGCAGGGCGACCCACCAGCCGACGGTGAGCGCGGCGATGAGCGTCGCGACCGCGGTCAGGCAGGCGATCGTCCACTCCGGCAGCGCGTAGCGGATCGACCAGTTGAGCTGGTCGACGTCACGGCCGGTGCGGGTCAGCAGATCGCCCGAGCCGGCGTCCTCGACGGTGCCGAGCGGGAGCGCCAGCGTGTTCTCGACGAACTCCTCGCGCAGCTCGGCCAGCACCTGCTCGCCGAGGACCTGGGAGAGGAACCGGGCGTAGCGGGTGAGCAGCACCTGGACCACGAGGAACCCGGCCAGCAGGGCCAGCAGGAGGTCGACATGCCCGGTCGTCGTACCCGTCTCGACGGACTCGACCAGGTCGCCGATCAGCCGCGGCGGCGCCAGCGCGGTGCCAGCGGCGAGCAGGTGCAGGCTCAGCGCACCCCAGAGCATCCGGGGGTGACGGCGGGCCAGGGTGGCGACGTAGGCGCGGACGTCCTTGTCCGTCGCCACCGGGAGCGCGGTCGTCACGAGGTGACCTCCTGTACGTCCTGAACCTCTCGCACGACCACACGGCGGTAGCCGGGGCAGCTTTCCAGCAGCTCGTGGTGCGTGCCGGTGGCCGCGACCCTCCCCTCCTCGAGGAAGACGACCACGTCGGCGGTGTCGAGCAGCAGCGGGCTGGTGGTGGTGACCACGGTCGTACGCCCGGCGCGGTGCGTCCGCAGCCGCGAGGCGATCCGAGCCTCGGTGTGCGCGTCGACCGCGGAGGTCGGTTCGACGAGGATCAGGATCTCGGGGTCGACGGTGAGCACCCGGGCCAGCGTCAGGCGTTGGCGCTGTCCGCCGGAGAGGCTGCGGCCGCGTTCGGTCACCTGGGCGCCGTAGCCGTCGGGGAGGGCCTCCAGGATGTCCTCGGCAGACGCTGTGTGCACGGCGGCCTCAGCCCCTTCACGGCCCGCCCGGCCGGTGACGTCGAGGACCTCGCCCAACGCACCGGAGAAGAGCTGGGCGCCGGTGTCGGAGACGATGATCCTGCGGCGTACTTCTTCCAGGGAGAGGTCGAGGAGCG
Organism: Nocardioides sp. NPDC006273; assembly: GCF_040613495.1. Taxonomy (NCBI): domain Bacteria; kingdom Bacillati; phylum Actinomycetota; class Actinomycetes; order Propionibacteriales; family Nocardioidaceae; genus Nocardioides; species Nocardioides sp. NPDC006273. The sequence goes on from NZ_JBEXSD010000028.1 coordinate 52,650, forward strand.
GGACACCGCCGAGGGTGACCGACCGGTCTGCGGGGTCGTCGGGCGCCATCCGGCCGAGCTTGTCGGCGAGGCGGGAGGTGTCGTCGGGCTGCTCGGAGACCAGCGCGGTCAACCGCCCCGTCTCGATGCGCAGTCCCGCGACGGCGTCGCGGAGCTCGGAGCCCGTCGGGGGCATCGGCAGCGGTGCGTCGAGCGAGGCGTTGTCGGGATCCAGCGCGAGGACCTTGATGATCCGCTTGGCCGAGACCCGGGCACGGATGAGCTTGTTGGCATACTCCACCACCGTCCGCAGCGGAAGCATCAGGAACGCGGCGTAGCCGTAGAACGCGACCAGCTGCCCCGCGGTGATCTCGCCCGCGACCGCCATCCGCGCGCCGAGCCACACCACGGCGACCACGAACAGCCCGGGCAGCAGGATCTGCATCGCGTCGAGCACCGACTGCAGCCGGGCGACGCGGACCCCGGCGTGGCGTACGTCCTGCGACTTCCGCCGGTAACGCGCGCTGAAGACGTCCTCGCCGCCGATCCCGCGCAGCACCCGCAGGCCGCCGACGATGTCGGATGCGGTGTTGGACAGCTCGCCCATCAGATGTCGCTGGTCGGTCGAGACCTTCTGCAGCGGTGAGAGCAGGGGTCCGACGAGAAGCACGACCAGAGGTACGCCGATCAGCACCACCAGCCCGAGCGTGACCGAGGTCTGCAACAGGACGACGGCGACGACGAAGAAGGAGACCACCGCACCGGCGAACCTGGCCGAGACGTCCATGACCTGACCGATGTGGGACAGGTCGGAGGTGCCGATCGCGGCAACCTCGCCGGTCGAGACCTTGCGGGGGAGCGATGAGCCGAGGCGTACGGACTGCCGGGTCACCAGCTGCACGACCCGGTAGGCGGCGGTCAGCCAGTTGGTCACCGCGAAGCGGTGCCGGACGATCCCTGCGACCGCCTGCACGAGACCGACGCCGAGCAGTATGGCCGCGTAGATCGCCAGCGCGGGTACGTCCTTGGTGGCCACGCCCTCGTCGATCGCCCGCCCGATCACCAGCGGCATCACCGCCTGGGCGCTCATCCAGATGACACCGAAGAACATCCCGCCGAGCAGTGTCTGCCACTGCCCCCTCGCCATCCACCACAGGAAGCTGCCGGGGGACCGATGGTCCGCGACCCCGGGATGGTCGAGAGGGAGTCTGCGCACCTGGCCGATTATCAGCATTCCAGGGCGCCGCCGCGAACTGTTTTCCTGACCGCCGAGCCACGCGGGATATGGTTCGCGGCATGTCATGGACCAGGGGTGAGCGGCTCACCGACGCGCATCGGGAGCGGCTCATCGCGGCGGGGCTCGAGCCGGAGGTGCTCGTCGGGCTCGAGCTGAGCGAGATCACCGGGCCGCTGCCGGAGTGGTGGCACGAGGGCGGCAACGCGCTCTATCTGCGCGACGGGTATCCGCTCGACGGGCGGCTGATCGACCTGCTCGGGTTCTACCCGTTCTCCGACGCGCTGATCGTGGTGGCCACCGACATCACCTCGATGCAGGCGCTCCTGGTCGGTGGCGACTCGCCGACCATCTTCATCGGCCCGAACACGAGCATGGTCTGGGGCGAGATCTACTGTGGCGGCGGCTCCTCGGTGGTCCTCTCCGGCGGTCTCGTCGCCACGTCGCGCGCGCAGATCGACGCGCGCAACGGCGGCACGATCTTCGCCGCCCCCGACCAGCTCTGGGCCGCCAACGTCTATGTCGCCACCGACGACATGCACCGGCTCGAGGACGCCTCGACGGGGCAACGGATCAACCCCTACGGCGCCCACATCCGCTTCGGCGAGCACGTCTGGCTCGGCCGCGACGCCATCGTCACCGGCCACGCCGAGATCGGCGACGGCGCCGTCGTCGGCATGCGCGCCATGGTCCGCAACCAGAAGGTCGAGCCGCGTACCGCCGTCGCCGGTGTCCCCGCCCGCCTCATCCGCGAGAACGTCGTCTGGTCCGGCGACGACACGCCCTGACCTCGGATCTCGGTGGCCGAGCCTTGTCGAGACCACCCCGTGCGTCACGGTCACCCCTGAGAAGCCTCGTCGCCTCCGGTGGTCGAGCTTGTCGAGACCACCCACGCGCCACAGTCACCCCTGAGAGACCTCGTCACCCCGAGGGCCGCGGTCATCCCTGAGCGACCTCGTCACCCCGGTGGTCGAGCTTGTCGAGACCTCCCCTGTGTCACGGTCACCCCTGAGAGGCCTGTGTCGTCCGGGGTCGGGCTCGTTCGAGGATTCATGTGCCGGGGTCGGCTGAGCGACTTGGGTGCCTGACCGGGGGCCGTAGGGCGGGTGGGGCCTAGTGCCTGATCGGGTTGGGAGATTAAAGGCCAGGGTGTCCGGGCTGGGTGCCATTTGGCTGTCTTGCGGACTTCCAGCCTTGTCCGGGGGTTGCGTCGGGATATCTGTCCCTGTCCGGGTTTTCCAGACGTACGCCGTGGCCTGAATCAGCTTCTGAACATCGGTTCTGGGTCTCGGTCGAGATTGCACCTTTGGTGCATCGAATAAGTACTTATGAGAGACGAGACAGCACCGCCTAACCTGATGTGGTCGGTGGCATCAAAATGGCGTCTGATCTGCGAAAACAATACCTCAACGAGCTGCATATAACATGCTGATCTGGTAGAATAGGCGCATGGAAATCTCCTCTGATCCCGAGACCTCGCCCGGCCTGCTGGCCACGGTGCGGGCCTCGCGCGCGGTCGAGGACCAGGCCGCTCGCGACACCTTGATCGCCGCGGCTAGATATGCGGCTGCCAACGTCGTGGAAACCGTCGGTGAGGCGGCGATCCTGGAGGTCGACACCTACGGGGACCGGGCGGTGTTGTTGACCGGGCCAGGGGCGCCGTTGGTCTCCGAGGCCGCGGTGGTCGAGCTCGCCGCGGTCCTGGGATACTCGACCTACACCGGACGAAAGTACCTCGCCGACGCCGTCGAGCTCGCCTGGCGGCTGCCCCGCACCTGGGCCCGGATCCTGGATGGGTCCCTGACGACCTGGCGGGCCCGGCGGGTCGCGGACGTCACCCGCCACCTCGACCCCGAGGTCGCCACCTGGGTCGATGACCAGGTCGCCGCCCACGCCCACAAGATCGGCCTCACCCAGCTGGAACGGACCGCGAAGGAAGCAGCTGCTCTGTTCGAGCCCGACCTCGCCGCGGCGATCGCGGAGGAGGCCGTCGACCACCGGCGCTGCGACATCGGCACCGACCCCGGCCTGTTCCTGCCCCCGGTCGGTGCCGAACAAGGCCAAGCCGCCGGCGCCACCGCGCAGGTCACCGCGACCCTCGACGCCGCCGATGCTCTCGACCTGGAGGCCGCGGTCTCGGCGATCGCTCGCGGCCTCCTCGACCACGACACCACCAGCGACCTGTCCCTCGATGCCCGCCGCGCTGCGGCGCTGGGGGTCTTGGCCCGGGCCTACAACACCGGCTCCCTGGGCGCCGATCGTGCGGGCGTCCTCCCGGGGACCGGCCGGGTGATCGATCTGAAGATCCACACCGACACCCGCGACCTCGCGACCACCGGCCTGGTCCGGATCGCGAACACCCGCGGCCTGGCCACCATCGAACAACTCGACCGCTGGGCCACCCTGCCCGGCGTGACCATCCGACCGATGACGGTGATCGACCTGAACGAGGAGATCACCACCGACGCCTACACCCCCACGACACGGCTACGGACCCAGATCCGCCTCATCGATCAGACCTGCGCCTTCCCCCACGGCAACGTCAAGGCCGAGAACTGCGACCTCGACCACCGCATCGCGTTCGACCAGGGCGGCAAGACCACCACCTCGAACCTGACCTGCCTGTGCCGACGCCACCACCGCGCCAAAACCCACCTCGGCTGGACCTACCAACGCCTCGCCCCCGGCCGCTACCAATGGCGATCACCCCACGGCTATGAGTTCCTCACCAGCCCAGAGGGCACAGTCGACCTCACCTCAGGCGCAGCGCCTGTCGCGGGCAACGACGTCAGCCAAGCCGACGCGGCCTGACCCACAGACACACTCGCTCCCGGCATACGCCCTGATCTCACTGAACCCAGTCAGGGACAGATATCCCGACCCAACCCCCGGACAAGGCTGGAAGCCCGCAAGACAGCCAAATGGCACCCAGCCCGGACACCCTGGCCTTTAATCTCCCAACCCAGTCAGGCACTAGGCCCCACCCGCCCTACGGCCCCCAGTCAGGCACCCAAGCCGCTCAGTCGACCCCGGCACAGAAATCTCAACAAGCCCGACCCCGGACGACAGAGGCCTCTCAGAGTCGACCACGACACAGGGATGGTCTCGACAAGCTCGACCACCGGGGTCACGAGGTCGCTCAGGGGTGTCCGTGACGCACGGGGTGGTCTCGACAAGCTCGACCACCGGAGACGACAAACCCCTCAGGCCGACCGTGACGCAGGGGTGGTCTCGACAAGCTCGACCTCCGGAGGTGGCAAGGGCCTCTCGGGTCGGCGTGGCGCAGGGGTGGTCTCGGCGGGTTCGACCTCCGGGAGTGACGGCGTCTCTCGAGTGAGCGTCGCACGGGGCGTGGTCCCGACGGGCTCGACCTCCGGAGGTGGCGAGGGTTTCTCGGGTCGGCCGTGGCGTGGGGGCTCGACGAGATCCACCCCCGAACGGCCTGCCGCTCGTAACGTCCCATTCACATTCCGCCCGCCGCGGCGTCGCTGCCGCCACGCACGCTGGCGTCATGGCATCGGCCCACCGCCCTCTTGTGATCGGCCATCGCGGAGCACCCGGCTATCTGCCGGAGCACTCCTTGGAGTCCTACCGTCTGGCGCTGCGCCAAGGCGTGGACGCGCTCGAGACCGACGTCGTGATGACCAAGGACGGCGTCATGGTGCTCCGGCACGAGAACGAGCTCACCCGCACCACGGACGTGGCCTCACGCGAGGAGTTCGCGCAGCGGCGTACGTCCAAGGTCGTCAGTGGCAAGGAGTGGACGGGCTGGTTCACCGAGGACTTCACCTTCCCTGAGCTGCTCAGCCTCGGGGCGCCGACGGAGAGCCAGCCGATCATCACGCTGGACACGCTGCTGCTGCTCGTCGCCGACGAGTCGCAGCGCCGCGGGCGGCGGGTGGGGCTGCACGTCGAGGTCAAGCACCCGACGTACTTCGCCTCCATCGGTCTGCCCGTCACCGAGATCCTCCTGCAGACCCTGGCTGACCACGGCGTCGACGCCTGGAACAGCCTCCCTGGCCTGCCCACCCAACGAGTCTGGCTGCAGAGCTTCGACGAGGCGTGGGTGCGGGAGATGAGCACTCGTACGGACCTGCCGCTGGTGCAGCTGATCGACAAGAAGTGGGGTGCGGTCGACTGTGCGGAGATCGCGGCGTACGCCCATGCCATCGGCCCCAAGAAGTCGATGGTGCGCAAGAAGGGGCAGCCGCCGACCGGCTTGGCCGACGAGGCCCACCGCCACGGGCTGAAGGTCTTCGTCTGGACTCTGAAAGCCGGTCGTGACCAGGCAGATCGCCTCTTCGAGGCAGGCGTCGACGGGGTGTTCGCCGACTACCCGAACCGGCCGATCGCGGCCTTGGCGGAGATCACACAGAAACAGACCGCCTGAGGCTGGCGCCCCCGCGTAGGGTTGCCGCATGCCGCCCCTGAACGCGGACCGCGCGGTCCTGATCGCAGCCCGTGAGGTCCTGCTCAGGGACCCTCGCGCGACGATGGCCGCGGTCGCCGAGGAGGCCGGGATGGGGGTCGCCGGGCTCTACCGTCGCTACGCCAACAAGCAGGCGCTGCTGCGCGCGGTCGCCGCCGACAACTATCGCCGCTTCATCGCCTTCGCGGAGGCGGCGCTGAGCGACACCGACGACCCGTGGCACGCGTTCACCGGCTTCCTGAGCCAAGTCCTCGACGACGGGCTCCCGAGGCTCACCCTCGCGCTGCGTGGCGAGGTGGTGCTCGACCAGGGCCTGCACGACCTGGACAGGTTGGCGGTCCACACCACCAACCGGCTCCTGCGCGCCGCTCGCGGCAGTGGCATCCTACGCGCCGACGTCACCCGCGCCGACATCACCGTGCTCCTCGAGCAGATCGCTCGCCTCGACGTAGGAGACGACGTACGCAGCGCCGCCCTGCGCCGCCGCTATCTGGCCCTCGTCTGCGACGGCCTGCGCGCCGACGCGGCGCACCGCCGCCTCCCCGGCCCACCCCCGCACGAGGGCGAGCTCATCGGGCGTTGGACCGGAGATCCCTCATCTGCGTGAGCGCAGCAGGGTCGCGACCAGCCCGGCCCCGCCGCCGATGATCCACGGCAGCGGCAGCAGCCAGCGCAGGTCCTCCACGGTGTTCACGACGAAGGTGCCGGTTTCGATCACGGCCCAGAGGCCGACGAAGGTCAGGAACACCAGTCCCATCACGAGGTGACCGATGTTGACCGGGTGGCGGCCGGACCGCTTCTCCGACGCCGGGTCGTTCTCAGGGAAGGGCGGGGCGGCGTAGTCGTAGCTCATCGGATGCTCCGTTCGATCGCGTCGCGTACGTTCTCGGCCCTGGGGTCGCTCTCCCGGAAGACCTTGATGGCGCCGAGATCGGTCAGTGCGGTGATGTGGAGGTCGGCCTCGGGGTCCTCGCCCTCCGAGCTGGTGTTGGCGTTGGCCTGGAGGGTGCGCTCGAGGTGGGCGCCGTCGATGTCGCCGACGGACGTCTCGAAGACCTTCGCCTCGCCGGGGCCCGTGACCCGGGCGTCGACCGCGACGGAGGCGTCGTCGGGGACGATCACGGTGATCTCGCCGACCTCGCCGCGGATCTCGACGTGCTCACCGTCGAGGGTGTCCCCGTCGAGCTCACCGAGGTCGATCCGTGCCTCGCCGACGCTGAAGGAGTACGTCTCCTGGAGCTCGGCCACGGTCCGCGGCTGCGCGTCGATGGGTGTCGTGAGCTGAAGGCCGGTGCGGCCGACCATCGAGACGGCCGTGGTTCCGGCCAGCACGAGGAGGGACACCAGGCCCAGCGCGATCAGACCGCCGGCGCGACCCCAGAAGGCACCGAGAACGAGGAAGGCGCCGAAGACCGCTGTCACAGCGGCCGGGTAGGTGCTGGCGGAGACGGGGAACCAGCCGGCGACGTCGGCCAGGCCGAGCAGGCCGGCGACCAGTGCTGCCGTCGCGAGCGCCGGCCCGAACAGCAGCGGCGGCTTGGGCCGACGGGGCAGCTGCATCTGGGGCGGCACCGAGGTCCACGGGGCGGGCATCGGGCTCGGCTGAGCTGCGAGGACGGCCGTGTCGGGGTTGCGCGGGGCGCCGGGATCGCCGGGGTCGTTCTGGCGGCCCGGGGCGTTCGGCGAGGTGGCGGTCTTCTTCTTGTCCCGGTTGATCCACCACACCGCCACGACGCCGAGCACCAGCAGCCAGAACCACGGGATGTTCGTGTCGCCGAGGGCGTCGCCGAGCAGGGAGAGCGTGGCGATACCGGCCGCGACCCAGAGCAGCAGGTTCCGCGTCGGTGGCCCGACCGGCATGAAGCCGTCCTCCTGGCCGTCCTCGGGTGCGAGCAGCCACGCGGCGACGTACACGATCGCCCCGGCGCCGCCGAAGAAGACCGACACCACGAGCAGGATCCGCACCAGCAGCGGGTCGACGTCGAGATGGCGTGCGATCCCACCCGCGACACCGGCGATGTGCCGTCCCTCGGGGGCCGTGCTGGTGGTACGCCGCAGAGCGCCCAGGTTGCGCAGCTGGTCGCGCGACGGGCGGGGACTGGGATCGGAGCCAGCAGGAGCCGACTCGGTCGTGGGAGGCTCGGGCGCCTCGGGCGGGATCGTCACACCTCAACTCTGACTCATCCGCTGCCCGTAGCCCATCAGGGACGGCCCTGAGATCCGACTCGGCAAGGATCAGGGGGAATCCTCATGGTGCCTGCCCGGGCGAGGTGTGACGATGGAGTCACCATGACGACACCTGCCCCTCCGGCTCCCGTGCCGACCGAAGCACGGCCACCGGTACGCCGCGCCTACCGCGACACCGACGCCTCCGTCATCGGTGGCGTCGCAGCCGGCCTCGCCGAGCACCTCGGCCTGCCGGTGCTGGCCGTACGCGCGTTCTTCGTCGTCACCGCGATCTTCAACGGCATCGGCATCATGCTGTACGCCGCGCTGTGGATCTTCATCCCCGCCGCACCGCACCTGGAGAAGTCCACCCCGGGCGCCGAGAGCGCGACCCGCGGCGGCCGCCGTCCCGGCACCCGGCGCGGCGGTGTCGACGTGGGCCCGGCGATCGCCCTGCTGGCGCTCGGTATCGGCGGGATCGTCCTCTTCGACACGCTGCTCGGCCCCGGGGCCCTGGTCTGGCCGCTGATGCTCGGCATCGCCGGGGTGGCGCTGCTGTGGCGCCAGGCCGACGAGGCCCAGCGCGAGCGCTGGATCAACAGCACCGGACGGCTCGACCTGGTGCGGATGATCTTCGGCAAGGGCGGCTGGCAGGCCTACCTTCGGGTCGGTGCCGGTCTCGGCCTGCTGCTCGTCGCCGTCGTCCTGGCCGGTGGCCAGCTCGACTTCGGCAACGCCTCGGGCGTGATCATCGCCGGTGTGCTGGTGCTCGGTGCCGGCTTCCTCGTCGCCGGGCCGTGGATGCACCAGCTGGCCAGCGACCTCGGCAGCGAGCGCGAGGAGCGGATCCGAACGCAGGAGCGCGCCGACATGGCGGCCCACCTACACGACTCGGTGCTCCAGACCCTGGCCCTGATCCAGCGCAACTCGGACGACCCGGCGATGGTGCAGAAGCTCGCCCGCGCCCAGGAGCGCGACCTGCGCGAGTGGCTCTTCTCCGACCCGGTCGCCCCCGACGAGACCTTCGCGGCGGCCCTCAAGGCCGCGGCCGCCGAGGTCGAGGACTCCCACGGAGTCACCGTCGACGTGGTGGTCGTCGGCGACGGTCCCTACGACGACTCGGTGCGCGTGATCGTCGCCGCCAGCCGCGAGGCGGTCACCAACTCGGCCAAGCACGCCGGCACCGGACGCGTCGACGTCTATGCCGAGGCCACCGATGAGGCATTCGAGGTCTTCGTCCGCGACCGTGGTGCGGGCTTCGTCGTGGACGAGGTCTCCGCCGACCGACATGGCGTCCGCGACAGCATCATCGACCGGATGTCGCGCCACGGCGGCAGCGCTGTGGTGAGATCGTCTCCGGGCGAGGGCACCGAGGTGCGGCTGAAGCAGCCGCGCGCCGCTGAGACCGGCGGAACCTACTTTGGAGAGAAGGCCAATGATGAGTGAGGTCAAGGTCGTCATCGTCGACGACCACGCGATGTTCCGCACCGGCGTACGCGCCGAGCTGAGCCGCTCGCCGGTGATCCGGATCGTCGGAGAGGCCGAGGACGTCACCACCGCGGTCAAGGCGATCGCCGAGGGCAAGCCCGACGTGGTGCTGCTCGACGTCCACCTCCCCGGCGGTGGCGGTGTCGAGGTGATGCGCAAGGCACCAGCCGTCGACGGCTCGCCGCGCTACCTCGCGCTGTCGGTCTCCGACGCCGCCGAGGACGTCATCGGCACCATCCGCGGCGGTGCGCGCGGCTATGTCACCAAGACCATCACCGGCTCCGAGCTGGTCGCTGCGATCCAGCGGGTCTCCGGTGGAGACGCCGTCTTCTCGCCGCGCCTGGCGGGCTTCGTCCTCGACGCCTTCGCCGGCACCATCGCGATCGCCGACATCGACGAGGATCTCGACCGCCTGACCGAACGAGAGCGCGAGGTCATGCGGCTCATCGCTCGCGGCTACTCCTACAAGGAGGTCGCCGCCGAGCTGTTCATCTCGATCAAGACGGTCGAAACCCATATGTCCAACGTGCTGCGCAAGCTGCAGCTGTCGAGCCGTCACGAGCTCACCCGCTGGGCCAACGACCGCCGCTTGCTCTAGGGCATGGCTGGTAAAGACACGGCGGCCGCGAGCGGCGTTTCGGGCCGATCTGGCAAGGCGTCCGCCGCGAAGGCATCCTGGAGGCTGTCGAGTGGCGGCAACGCAGCCAGGTCGGATGCGAAACGTCGCGTAGCGGGCGTGGATTTGCCAGACATGCCCTAGATGTCCTAGGCGGGCTCGGGCGGGCGTGCCTCCATGAGGTGGGCGAGCTCGTCGGTCTCCGCGTCGGTCAACGTCGCGAACCCGTCGGCGCGCAGGATCTGCAGCGTGCCGTCGGAGATGTCCAGGAAGAGACCCACGAGGCGTACGTCCCGGCCGGTCAGGAGCCGTCCGAGCCGGTCGATCATCACCGCGACGTTGACCTGGGACACCTGGTCGACCTCGCTCCGGCCGGCCGCTGCCGCGGCGAGGCCGACCGGGTGCCCGGCCTGCCACTCCTGGAGCGCCGGCGCGGCGTGGCGCAGCCAGTCACCGACCGGCCCCGCGGGCACCTCACCGGCCCGGGTGTTCTTAAGCGCAGAGGTGATCGCGCCGCAGCGGGAGTGACCGCAGACGACGACGGTGTCGATCCCGAGGTCGTCCACGCCGAACAGCATCGGCGCCGCGACCGAGCTGTCCGGGCTGCCGGGCTCGGGCACGAGGTTGCCCATGGTGCGGACCGTCAGCAGGTCGCCGGGGCCGCTGGCGGTGATCAGGTTGGGTACGACCCTGGAGTCGACACAGGTCAGGAAGACCGCGTGCGGCTCCTGGCCCTCGGCGAGCCCCTCGTAGACCGGCCGCAGCGGCTCCGCGTGGCGGCGGTGGTACTCGCGGACGCCGAGGGCCAGCGGGTGGTGCGGATCGATGCGGTCGGGGCGTACGTCCTGCCAGGCGTTCCACGGCAGCAGCGCCCGCGGGCTGATCGGAGGCGCCTTCAGCGCGCGTTCCTGACGCGGCGCCTTGGTGCCGTGCGGACCGGAGTGCTCCACGAGCACGGTGCCACCGGCGGCCTCGTAGCGAGCACGCCAATGGTCGAGCTGGTCGCGTCCGGCGGGGTCGAAGTAGTCGACGAGAAGGTCGAGCTCCACGACCTGGCCCTCCGGGATCTCGGCGAGCCGGCTCACCAGCTTCGGCGTCGCCAGGAACGAGAGGCTGCCGTGCACCTCGACCAGCCACTTCTCCCGGCCGTCGGCCGCCTGGCCGGGGGAGCGTACGTCGATCCGTACGTGGACGAGCCGCCACAGCACCAGGACGAGAGCCGCGACCAGGCCGATCAGGACGCCCTCGATGAGGTTGAGCGCGAGCACGCCGATGATCGTCAGAGCGTAGATCCACAGCTCGCCGCGGGCATGCGCCTGGGTGATGTCGGCGGGCCTGACCAGGCCGGTCCCCATCATGATCAGCAGCCCGGCCAGGGCAGCGAGCGGGATCTGCTCCACGAGCCCGACCAGGACGAGGGCGAAGAGGAGCACCCAGACGCCGTGCAGGATCGCGGACGCGCGGGTGCGTGCGCCGGCCGCGACGTTGGTCGAGCTGCGCACGATGACGCCGGTGATGGGGAGGCCGCCGAGCGCCCCGGAGGCGGTGTTGGCGATCCCCTGGCCGACGAGCTCGCGGTCCAGGTTGCTGCGCGGGCCGCCATGCAGCTTGTCCACCGCGACCGCCGAGAGCAGGCTCTCGACGCTCGCGATCAGGGCGAGGGTCAGGACCGCTCCGGCCACGGCGAGCGGAGTGCCCTCCGGCAGCGCGACCGAGCCGATCTCGTCGAGCAGGTCGCCGCCGAGCTCGACCCGCTCGGCGCCCGGGAGCCAGGCGGCCGCGAGCAGGGTGAGCGCGACGATGGCCACGAGCTGGCCCGGCACCGCCCGGATCCGCTGCGGCAGCCGCGGCCAGGCGAGCAGGATTCCGATCACCCCGAGCCCCGCCAGGACGGCGTGGATGTTGGGCTCCTGCGCGTTGGCGAAGATGTGCTTGACGTTCTCGATCGCACTGGGCTGCGAGCGGCCGCCGAGGGCGACGTTGAGCTGGCCGAGGACGATCGAGATCCCGATGGCGGCGAGCATCGCGCAGACGACGGTCGGGGAGATCGCCAGGGCGTAGCGCCCGAGCCGGGTGGCCCCGAGCACGACCTGGAGGAGACCGGCCATCAGGGTGATCGCGCAGGTCGCCTCCCACCCGAACTCGGCGACCGTCTCGGCCACGACGACGGTGAGGCCGGCGGCCGGGCCGCTGACCTGCAGCGGGGAGCCGCCGAGGAGGCCGACGACGATGCCGCCCACGACGGCTGCGATCAGGCCCGCGGCGACAGGCGCACCGGAGGCGACGGCGATGCCGAGCGAGAGCGGCACGGCGACGAGGAAGACGACCAGCGAAGCAGGTAGGTCGAAGCGAATGGTGCGGCGAAGCTGATCGAGCGGTCGGGACCTGCCGGTGGGCAGGGGTGGGTTGGGTGATGACACGTCAGAATCCTCCATAACGGAGCCGAGAGCGACAGTGGCGGTCACGGCGAGAGTAGGCAGATGACGCGGAATTCCCCAAGACGGATGTGACCAAAATCGCGACACCGTTCGAATAGGTGCCCGGGGCGGTACCGCTTGAAAGCCGCTCAGACCGGGGATCTAGGCTGAACGCTATGGAGATCGTGCGGCACATTCTGCTCGTCATTCACCTGCTCGGCTTCGCCGCGCTCTTCGGCGGTCTGCTGGTCCAGATCAAGGCCCCTGACAAGGTCGCCAACGGCCTCATGCGGGATGGCTCGGGCACCGCTTTCCTGGCCGGTCTGCTGCTCGTCGGCGTCCTCGAGATGGGTGACGGCCCGGTCGACCACGCCAAGGTCGGCGTGAAGCTCGTGATCGGGCTCGTCATCCTCGGCCTGGTGATGTCCCAGCTGCGCAAGCCCAAGATCGCCGACGGGCTCTACTGGACCATCTTCGGCCTGACGATCATCAACGTCTGCGTCGCGGTCTTCTGGTCCTCCGCGCACGTCGCGGCGTAACCCTCACCTCGGGGTCGTCGACCCGTCACTTGTCGGTGCCAGCCCCTAGGCTGGAGCCAGCATGAGTACGCCTGACCAGACCCCTGTTGCCACCATCCCGGGCCTCGAGGCCTTCGCCTCGGCGCAGCCGGCCGACGAGCCGCGTACGAAACCACGCGGACCGAGCGTCGAGGAACTCCTCGACGGGCTCAACGAGCCTCAGAAGGCGGCCGTGCAGCATCACGGCGCGCCGCTGCTGGTTGTCGCCGGTGCGGGGTCGGGCAAGACTCGGGTGCTCACCCGGCGGATCGCATGGCTGATCTCCCAGCGCGGTGCCCACCCCGGCAGCATCCTGGCGATCACCTTCACCAACAAGGCCGCGGCCGAGATGAAGGAGCGCGTCGAGGCCCTGATCGGCAAGCGCGCCCGGATCATGTGGGTCTCCACCTTCCACAGCGCCTGCGTGCGGATCCTTCGCAAGGAGATCGACAAAGTGGGGCTCAAGTCCAACTTCTCGATCTACGACGCCCAGGACCAGAAGCGGCTGATGCAGCTGGTCCTCAGCGATCTCGACCTGGACCCGCGCCACTACCAGCCAGGCCAGGTGCTCAACTGGGTCAGCGACCAGAAGAACGAGCTGCGCGACGTCGAGGCGGCCGAGAAGGACGCGCGCAACCACCTCGAGCAGACCTATGTGGCGGCCTACAAGGAGTATCAGAAGCGGCTGCGGCAGGCGAACGCCCTCGACTTCGACGACCTGATCATGTCCACCGTCGAGCTCTTCCGCGCCTACCCGGAGGTGCGCGAGGTCTACCGGCGCCGGTTCCGGCATGTGCTGGTAGACGAATACCAGGACACCAACCACGCCCAGTACGCCCTGGTCCACGAGCTCTGCGCCGACCAGATGGACGACACCGCGCTGACCGACTCCTATGTCGACGAGGCCCCGCGTGCCGAACCTGCCGAGCTGATGGTCGTCGGTGACGCCGACCAGTCGATCTACGCCTTCCGCGGCGCCAACATCCGCAACATCCTCGACTTCGAGCAGGACTTCCCCAACGCGACCACGATCCTTCTGGAGCAGAACTACCGCTCCACCCAGACGATCCTCACCGCCGCCAACGCGGTCATCAAGAACAACAAGGGTCGCAAGGAGAAGGCGCTGTGGAGCGATGCCGGCAACGGTGAGCGGATCGTCGGGTACGTCGCTGACGACGAGCGCGACGAGGCCAGGTTCGTCTCCGACGAGATCGACAAGCTCGTCGACGGCGGGCTCAAGGCCGCCGACGTGGCCGTCTTCTACCGCACCAACGCCCAGTCGCGCGTCTTCGAGGAGGTGTTCATCCGCACCGGCCAGCCCTACAAGGTCGTCGGTGGGGTGCGCTTCTACGAGCGCAAGGAGGTGCGCGATGCCCTGGCCTACCTGCGCACCCTGGCCAACCCCGACGACCAGGTCTCGCTCCGAAGGATCCTCAACACCCCCAAGCGAGGCATCGGCGACCGCGCCGTGGCCTGCGTCAACGCGCTCGCCGACCGCGACGGCCTGACCTTCTGGGAAGCGCTGCAGAAGGCCGAGGACGCCCCCGGAATGGCCACCCGCAGCCTGACCAACATCAAGGCCTTCGTGGCGATGGTCGAGGAGCTGCTGCAGATGGTCGACGCCGGCGAACGTGCCGACGTCGTCTTGGAGACCGTGCTCGACCGGTCGGGCTATCTCGCCTCGTTGGAGGAGTCCGACGACCCGCAGGACGAGACCCGCGTGGAGAACCTCGCCGAGCTCGTCGCGGTCGCCCGTGAGTTCTCCGACGACCCCGTCGCCGCCCCGAGCGCGGACCCGGTAGATGTCGATGCCGGCACCGTCGTACCCGGCCTGCCCGACTTCCTGGAGCGGGTCGCCCTGGTCGCGGACACCGACCAGATCCCCGACGACGAGGACGGTGTGGTCACCTTGATGACCCTCCACACCGCGAAGGGCCTGGAGTTTCCCGCGGTCTTCCTCACCGGCATGGAGGACGGCGTCTTTCCGCACTCCCGGGCTCTCGGCGACGGGACCGAGCTCGAGGAGGAGCGCCGACTGGCCTACGTCGGCATCACCCGGGCGGAGAAGCGGCTCTTCATCTCGCGTGCCGTGGTCCGCTCTGCCTGGGGCGCGCCCTCGCACAATCCCGGCAGCCGTTTCCTCGACGAGCTCCCCGTCGACCTGGTCGACTGGCGGCGCACCGAGAAGGAGATGTCCTCCTGGGGCCGGCCGAGCTTCGCCAACGACACCTGGGGCGGTGGCCAGCGACTCGGGCAGCCCACCGCCGCCGGACGCCGCAACTTCTCCTCGGCCGCGCTGCGTGCCGACGCCGCGTCGAAGTCGAAGCCGGCCCGCGAGATCCCGTCCTTGGACCCGGGTGACCGCGTCACCCACGACTCCTTCGGCCTCGGCACCGTGGTGACCGTCGAAGGCACCGCCGACAAGCAGGTCGCCAGCATCGACTTCGGTGAGACCGGGGTCAAGCGGCTGCTGCTGCGCTACGCACCGGTCGAGAAGCTGTGATTCCCCGCTGGTCGAGCCGCCGGAGCCGCTAGGCGGAGGCGTGTCGAGACCAACACAGTCCCATCAGCGCTGAAGAGGACTGTGTTG
>NZ_JBEXSD010000029.1:0-67784 GCF_040613495.1 Nocardioides sp. NPDC006273
ATCGGCATCGGACGAACCCACACCGGAACCGACATCCTGCTCCTCGTCCAAGACCTCGACGTACGCATCCTCAACGCCGCCACCGGCGAGATCCTCCGCGAACTCACCATCGACCCCGCCCGCGACTACCACGGCACCGGACGACCACCCCGCCCCCAAAAGCAATAAACCCGAACCCACAACAGTGGGTTCGGGTTATGCCGATGTCCTGAGACATCACACTGAGCCGCCTGTCGGAATCGAACCGACGACCTTCTCATTACGAGGGCATGTCCGCCCAGCATCATGCGCTTACGCACGGCATCAGACGTTGCATCTGTTGCACCGCATTACGCCCTCGGGGGGAATCGGGGGGGAACACATCCCCCGCGTGGTCTGGCATCAGGGCAGAACGAAACGGCGGCGTCGACCAGAAGCAAATGCAGCTTCTCGGCCTGGCCAATGGCCTAACCCCGACGACCGGTCGACGCGAAGAGATCACCCGTGACCCGCTGGCTCTACGACGAGGCACGCGATGCCATGTACACGGATCCCCGACGGCTGGCAGCTGCTCGGTCTCAGCACCTGGCGCTGCTAGAGCAGCGACCTTAAGACACTGTGCAGTCGGTTGGCCTACGGATGCAGCTTGAGGGTCGCGTCCCACTTCTCTGGCTGGCCGATCGGATCATCGACATCGGCTCGAGGTCGTGCCCGCGGGTTCCATCTAGCCGTGACAGTCAGCCCGGTTCCCCGTCGGACGATGTCGACCACGGCTACCTGTGCGTGCTCCAGTGATGCGTCGTCGGATAGATCGAGGGTGTCTTCGATGATGGCGTCGTGCTCAGACGTTCCGTCACCCAAGAGCACAGAGAATGTCCATCCGTGCTCACGTCGTAAGACGACCGCGGCGTGCTGGCGAGCACGGAACACGGTCCCAGCTGGCCATTCCGGAGTCGGCATGCCGCCAGTGTGACAAAGGGACTGGCCGTTGGAAGCCCAATCTGCCCAAAGTGCTGCGGATTGGTCGTTCCAAAATCGTGAGGCAGCGCGTCAGGGGCGGTGTTGACCGACAAGGCTCAACACAACGCCCCCCAGAGCCTTGGCCATACGGACCGGAACAGCGTTCCCGATCTGCCGCTCGATTGCGCCATACCCCCCGGCAAACTGGTACGTCGCCGGGAATGTCTGCAACGTGGCGGCTTCGCGCAGCGTGATGCCCCGGTTCTCCGTGGGATGGATGAACGAGCCGCAAGCTGGTGTCGTACAACGAGTCGTCATCGTGGGTGCAGGCTGGTCAAGTCGGAGACGACCGTATGAGCTCGCTGCTGAGCGGCTCCGCGCCCCGAGTCGCACGTGACAGTCGAGTTGCAGCTCCCGCGGCAGGTCGAACCTCGACCCGCCAATCGGCACCGCTTCGACACGACGGGCCACGGTTTCACTAAGCCTGCGAGAGCGGTCGAGCGGGTCGCCCGGAACCAGTTCGTCCGCCAACTGCTGAAAGGCCGTCCGGACAGACAGATCGGGGGCGAGATCCCCGTCGAGGCCGACTGACGAGAGGCTCTCGGGCAAGCGCGATCGAAGACCCCGGGCAGCGAGGATGATGAGTCGCTTCCGTCGTTGTGGAACGCCAAACTCGACTGCGTTCACCTTGTACTGCTTGCTGGCGTACCCCAGATCCGTTAGGGCACCCACCAGGCGCCTCGCGCGTGCGTCGCGGCCAAGGCCTGGCACATTCTCCAGCAGTACGGACTGCGGCCGAAGCGCCCGAACAAAGCGGATGGTGTGCAGAACGAGATCGTTCTGCTCTTCGTTGACGGTTACCCGCCCTTCCGCCATCGAGGAGAACCCTTGACAAGGCGGGCACGCCTTCAGCAGCGTCAGGTCTCCAGGCTTGAGGTCCAGAGCCCGCAGAACATGGCTCGCTGGCACCTTGCGGATGTCCGCGTCCCAGAGCCGAACGTCCGGGTGGTTGAGCCTGTAGGACGCGGCCGCGTCAGGGTCGTTCTCGATGGCCCCGACGACATCAAACCCAGCGGATCGCAATCCCTCGGTGGCGCCCCCGGCCCCTGCATACAAGTCCAAGGCGGTCCGCGTCATGAGGGAATCCTAGCGGTGAACGCTGCCAGCCGCGCGGTAGATCCACCTGGTCGACGAGGGCGATTTGCACTACGGAGCAGCACCAATGCCCCTACCGTGGTCGCTGTGACCGAGGCAACAGAGACAACCGTAGCCAACAACCAGGGGTCCGCGTACAGCATGCGCTTGTCTCGGCTCACGGTGGACAAGTTGGGCGTCAAGCTCTACGACAAGGCGAGCGCCGTGGTGGCCGAGCTGATCGCGAACTCGTATGACGCAGACGCCGAGGAAGTCCACGTGACCCTGCCGCTTGGCACTGCCTTGGCCAAGAAGGAAGAGGACGGCAGCATCACCGACAGCGAGTACAAGGTTGTGGTCGCTGACAACGGCCACGGCATGACGCCGGTGGAGGCGCAGAGGTATTTCCTCGTGGTCGGATCCGATCGGCGTACGCGAGCGGCGGCTGGCGCTAAGTCGCGACAGAAGTTGCGGCCGGTTATGGGCCGCAAAGGCATCGGGAAATTGGCGCCGTTTGGGATCTGCAAGCAGATTGAGGTGAGATCTGCCGGAGGCGATAAGACCGACGAGGGGTACCGCGTCAGTCACTTTACCCTTGACTTCGACTCAATCCTTACAGACGAAGAGGGCGAGGTTGCCATCGACGCCGGCCCCGATGACCGGACTTGGTCGGACACGCATGGGACCACAATCACGCTGTCGGTCTTTCTGCCAAAGCGGGTGCCGGACGTGGCGACCTTTACGCGGCAAGTCGCACGGCGGTTCGCGCTGGCGAAGGAAGATTTCACGATCCACATTCACAATTCCCGCGACAGCATTATTCCCGAGAACAAAGACTTCACCATCCCGAAGTTCCAGGTCGACATCAACGATGCAACAAAGATCGACCTGAGCGCACGGCCGGTCCCTTTCGGCGACCGGCACCTGTCGGTAACTGGATGGCTCGGCTTTGGGAAAAACGCGATCAGGGACGAAGAGGAGGCGGGCGTTCGCATCTACGCCCGCGGGAAGATCGTCGCAACGACACGTGACTTTGAACAGCCAGCCGGATTCACTGGCGAGTTCACTATGCGTTCGTATCTCGTCGGGGAGATCCATGCCGAGTGGCTCGACGATGACGATGAGGAAGACCTCGTACGCACCGACAGGCAGGGAATTCTGTGGGATTCCGACTACGGCGAGGCCCTCCGAGCGTGGGGCGCGACCTTGGTAAAGGAGATCGCTAAGAAGTCAGCAGGCCCTCGTCGCAAGTCGAAGGTTGAGACTTTTCTCAAGAACTCGAACCTCGAACGGCGGGCTCACGAGCGCTATGGCGAAAACAGAGCAGTTGTGGACGCCGTCCTGGATTTTGGTAAGAAAATCGGCGGCATGGCCCAAGAGGATGAATTAGCGGACCAAGATTATGTTGATGAGTTGGTAGACCTTGTCCTTATGGTCGGCCCACACCAGGCGCTCATCCGATCCTTTCAAGCGATTTCAAAGCTGGAAGACAAGACCATCGACGAACTCGTGCCACTCTTCGCCCACACGCGCACAGCCGAGTTGGCAAGCTACGCGCAGATTGCACAGCAGCGAGTAGATGCGATCAACGAACTTCGGAAGGTAATCGACAATCCAGATGTCGTAGAGGAAAACTTGCAGAACCTAATCGCACGTGCGCCATGGCTGATCCGGCCCGATTGGTCAGTCATCAGCGAGAACCAGTCCCTCAAGACGTTCCGGGACAGGTTCACGGTTTTCTTCAAGACTCAGTACGGCCAGGATCTCGATATTGCAATCGCGTACGAGAAGAAGCGGCCCGACTTCACGGCCGTACATCTTGGCCGGCAGCTGCACATCGTGGAGCTGAAGAAGCCGAATCACAAGTTCGCTCACCCGGACTACATTCGACTACAAAATTACATCGACGCATTCGAGGAATTCTTCGAACGCCACAAGGAAATTTCCGGCGCATTTTCAGAAGGCTGGGTAATCGACCTAATTGCCGACGCCGTCGATATCAAAGATCCAACTGCGAAGAGAGCCTACAAATCAGCGGAGAAGGAAGGGCTGGTTATTCGTAAGACTTGGTACGACTTCATCTCGACGGCCAGCGACGCACACGCCCAATTTCTGGACGCCCACGACCTGGCGCAGAAGATGCTCATCGAGGACGACGAAGATTAACCAGCTTCCCCCGTGTCACCTATCCGCTCGTCACTTCATACATTGATGTCACTCTTTGCCGGATCGTATCTCTGGCGCGGCGTAAGTCGCATCAAGCCAGTTGGTTCCGACACGCCAGCAACCCTGCAACTCCAATTTGACCACGAGTCGGCCTAGGTGGCGGATAGTTTCACCGTTGGCGATGCAATCAGCCTTGGCACTCAATCGGCCTTGGCGGCGCGATAAGCATTAGTGGGGAACATGCATAGAACGGCGGTCGCATCATCGTGGCGCTTACCGCGAAACTTCCCAGTGCCGCTTTCATCGACAGTGCGAACGTGTCCGATCAGTTCTCGGGGTCCTATCTCGAGGAGGCGCATCGTGTCGGCCCACTCACCACCGTGGCGCTCCACAAGCGTGGCAGCACCATCGGTGAGAAGTGCCGCCGCCCGGATCTGTTGGACCGGCCCGCCGTCGTTTAGATCTAGCGTGCCGGCGACGGCCATACCCCCCGCTTCCGGGCGCGTACTGGCGACCCAAAATCCGTCAGGGGAGTTCCGAAGCTTGCTGATTCCCGCGACGGAATAGTCCGGGAGGTGATCAATCCTGTCATCGGTGATCGCGGTGACTGTGCCGTCGTTTCGCTGGATCGCGATTGGCGAGTCCGCCAGGACCAGGTAGTCGATCTCCTGGCTACGCCTGCGAAGCATCGCAACGGTGCTCGACGGGCTGTTCGGGTTCGACAGGTCGCATGTGCTCGCGTGCGCGCAGTTCACGCCCTCGATCGCGTCGGTGAGAATGTCGCCGAGGCTGTCGTCCGATGTCGTCAGCCGCACAAGCAGTTGTCCGGCGAGAGTTCGGACCAGCCACGGCACGTCGTGGATGCATCCGGTGTCGAGGCCCGTTACGGGCGACGCACCATCAAGCACCACCGCGAAGTTCTGGCCGACCAGGACAAAGTCCTCGTTAACTGGATGGTCTGGGGAAGCCTCGGAATAGGACCGTGCGTCTAGTCCGAATGCATCTGCGGTTGTGTCGGTGCTGGTCACGCTGGAGCCTCGAATTCGTAAGCGAAGGTATGACGGTCTCCCGCCAGGATGGACCGGAAGACCTCGACGGGGCCGGCCTCAGTGAAGGCAATGCGGTGCAGTTCCACGACTGTGGTGCCCCTCGACAGGTGGAGCGCACTTACCTCCTCCGGTGTCGGCTGCCGTGAGGCGAGTTCCTCCCGAAACTTCGTCAACTTGTGGCCGCACTCCTCTAGGCGCGCGTATCCCCCTCCCGGGCCGGTGTCTTCCTGCATGATTGCGGTGCCCTCGACCACCTCCAGGCGGTAGTAGCTGTCCCCGAGTTGGGTGGGTACCCCTTCCAGCAGCGTCCGACGCCGACGCGCGAAAACCTCGGTGCCAGCAGAAATATCGAACCACTCGGCTACCCAGGCTGGCGCAGGCACGGTTTCGAGCGCGAGGATCTCCTGAGTCCAGGTCAGACCAGCCGTTTCCGCCTCGGCCTGGAACGGAGCCTTGCCCCCGTCGCGGACCGCGCGGGAGTAGCGATCTGACCCGAGACGGATCATCGGCGGAAGCTGCCGCACGAACGCGCCAGCCCCCTTGCGGGTCTCTACGAGGCCCTCTCCCTTGAGCGCGTCGATTGCGTTCCTAGCGGTCTGGTAGGCGACGCCGTACGTCTCCATGAGTTGCGATGTCGACGGCACACGATCGCCCGGGGCGAGATCGCCGGAGCGGATCGCTGCACGCAGATGGTCCGCGATCTGTTGCGCGGGTGACTTCGGGTCTGACTGATCAATGGCCACTCTGAAACTTTCTCACACATATCTAGTCAAGTGAGGAACGGCCGTGCTACGGTCCACCTATCCACCTAACTAGATAGGTGACATTGGAGGAGTTCAGATGAACCATGCGCACGAACCACGCACTACGCGAACGGCTGCCGAGGGGCCGACGCAGGCCGACCTCGACGCCATTGAGGCTGAGTGGCCGCAGATCTCAGCTGAGCGCGACCTGGTCGACGCCGAGTGCCGCCTACTCGCCGATCCGGCCGACGTGCTCGCCAAGCGGGCCCATCGCCGGGCGGTGAGCGCGCTCCTGCATCTGCTGGTTCAGCAGGCCAACCACGACGCGGCCAAGGCCGCGCCTGTCTACATGCTCACCAACTTTGGCCCGGCCGACCCGGCCGAGGCCGCCTGAATCTCGGGAAGGAACCTCGTCATGGTTACTGCACCCCTCGTCCTCATCCTGGGCGTCATCGCTTTCTTCATGACCAAGGGCACCGCGTCGACCATCGCCGCCACCATCGTGAACATCTTGTTCGGGATCGCGCTGGCTTCCACGCTCATCGGCCCGCCGATGATCCAGGGCTTAGAGGCCGGATCCAACGCCGTTGTTCAGGGCATCTCCGACGCCATCAAGGCGGGTCTCTGATGGCTACCGCGCTCCTGGTCCTCGGCTGCGTCGTGCTGATCGCCGAGTGGATCTATTCCGTCCTCAAGGACCGCAAGGACACCTCCTCCCCCGAGGAGCGGTCATGACCACCGACGAGAGCCCCCGCGAGGACGGGCCGGAGCTGCTGACGCTGTGGCGGCTGCGGACCCCCGGTGCCGAGATCCACATCGAGGAGCGGCCAACCCGAACCGGCGTCGTCCTCCTGTGCGAGGAGGAGATCTCCTCCCGTGGCGATGCCCTGACTAGCCGCCAGCCGGAGGCCCGGGTCCGGAACCCGCACGCACCGATGTGCGCCGGCTGCCTGGCCGCACTGGACCAGCAGCACTGATCGAGATCTGAGGAGACATGACGCGCCATGACGGACGAGCCGTGCCAGTCCTGCGAGCAGCTTCGCCGCGAGTTGCACGCGGAACGGGAGCGCACCGGGCTGCTGGTCCGGGGTCTGGCCGCCGTTCTCGCGCTGCTCGATGCCGAACAGATCGACCCGTCGATGGCTAAGCGCCGGTTGCTCGCGATCGTGCATCACCGCCTGACCCACCTGATGACCCAGACCAACGGAAGGACTCGACGATGACTGACTACTACCCGATGAACGGGACCGCACCGGATAGCCCGGCCGCTCTGTTCGAGAACCGGATCGGCCTCGCCGAGGCCGACCAGACCGACTACGAGGACGCTGAGCGCGTCGACGTGTTCGAGGGCACGGTCCTGGCCGTGGTCGACCAGATCGACACCACCACCCCGTTCACCGAGAGCGACCAGGACGACGACACCGAGTCTGTCGAGTCCACCGAGTCCGCCGAGTCGGGCGAACCGGTCGACCTGCCCTCCACGTTCACCTGGGCCGCCCCTGACCGGGCCGCTGGTGAGCGTGCGCCGATCATCCCGCCGTGGCTGCGCTCTGCTGAGGCTTGCAAGGCCGCGGCGCGTCAGGCCGTGTCGGCTGCGAGCTATCACACCGCGTTCCACGCGGTCCGCACCCCGGTCTACACCGTGAAGACGCTGGGCTACTCGGTCATCGGTTTCGGCCGGATGACCGGGAAGGTCACCCGGTGGGTGCGTGCCGAGGAGGGCAACTACGAGCTGCGACAGAAGGCCGCCGAGACCAACGACGCCTACACCTGGCAGGCCCTGAACAAGATCCGGGAGCGTGAAGCCCGGGGCCGCATGTGGGGTCTCGCGATCGCCACCGCCGCCACCCTGATCGTGATCGCCATCCTGGCCGTGACTGGCCTCCTGGCGCCGGTTCTGTGGGCCGCCCTCGCCGCACTGATCGTGGTCACCGCCCGCGCCGGCCGACCGGCTGACAAGCCGATCCTCGGCCGGGTCGCGACGGGTCGCCGGTTCACCAAGCTGACCGGTGACCTGGTCCGCAACTCCCTGGTCTCGCTGGCCGTACGCGGCATCACCACCCCTGAGCAGATCGAGTTCTGTCACCCCGGCATCCACCGCGACGGCCCTGGCTGGCTGGCCCGGGTCAACCTGCCCGAGGGTGTCACCGCGGTGAAGGTGCTCGAACGCCGCGACGGCCTGGCCTCGGCGCTGCGGATCCCGGTCGACCAGGTCTGGCCGTCGGCCGGGCCCGACCACCCCGGACAGCTCGACCTGTGGGTGGGCTACAAGCCCGCCTCAGAGATGGGACAGCCGACCTGGTCGCTGGCTGCCGAGAACGCGCGTACGTCGTTCTTCGAGCCTGCCGAGTTCGGCAGTGACGAGCGCTCCCGCCCGATCGAGACGACCCTGTTTCAGCGCTCGTACCTGATCGGTGGCCAGCCCGGTTCGGGTAAGTCCTATGCGGCCCGTGCGCTGATCGCGATCGCGATGCTCGACCCGAACTGTGAGCTCAAGATCGCCGAATTTAAGGGGACCGGTGACTTCCTCGACCTTGAGCCCTTGTGCTCGACCTACGTCGTCGGGGTCGATGATGAAGCGCTGGACCAGGGAGCATCGATCGGGCGGTGGCTGGTGGTCGAGGCCGAGAAGCGCGGGAAGCGGATCCTGGCCGCCCGCAAGCGCGGTGAGGCTCCTCAGGGCAAGGTCACCCCCGAGCTGGCTGCCAAGCCCGGTTCTGGCCTGCACCCGGTGTGTGTGGTCATCGATGAGGCCCACGAGCTGTTCCTGCACTCCCCAGACGCCGCCTCTGACTTCGAGCGTGCGATCAAGCGTCTGCGTGCTCTCGGTATCTGCGTGATCCTGGCGACCCAGATCCCCGACAAGGCCTCGCTGCCCCCGGGCATCACCCGCTGTGTCACCAACCGCTGGTGCCTCTCGGTCGCTGGCCAGGTCGAGAACGACATGATCCTCGGCACCGGCGCCTACAAGCGCGGGCTGACCGGCACCGTCTACCGGCCCGTGTTCGATGCCGGATGGGGCTGCATGACCGGTGGCGCGTCCCCGGTCGCTGCCCGCTCCCAGTTCCCCGCCGAGGAGGTCTGGGCCGACATGGTCGCCCGCGCCACCTCCCTGCGCGGCGGCGTCGCGGTCGGTGCTCCGATCGAGACGGCTCCGGCCCGGGACCTGCTCGCGGACCTGACCGAGGTCGCCGCCTCCAACGGCCAACACTGGTCCAGCGCCGCCGAGGCCCTCACCGAGTCCTGGCCCGAGGCCTACACCCACCTGAGCGCTGACGCTCTGTCCGACATGGCACGCACCGCCGGACTCGCCTCGGTCGACGTCAAGATCGCCGGCACCGTCCGCAAGGGCTACCGCCGCGCCGACCTCAACAAGCTGCGCGCCGACCGCGACGAGGCCCAGAACGACACCGCGAGCGAGGCCCCGACAGACATCGAAAAGGAGGGGTAGCGCCGGAGGTAGCGGCCCACCACCCGGTAGCGACCTCGCTACCCACCCCGCTACCACCAAACCCAGCCCTGACCAGCACAGACGTTCGAAGGTAGCGGGTAGCGAACCTCCCCGAGACCACCAGAAACCAACCCAGGAGACAGATTCCATGACACCGCTCACCGTCGCTACCCTCGCGGCCGCCGTGCTCATCACGCTGGCCACTGGGATCTACGCCACCATATGCCGCGAACTCCCGTTCAAGCCCTGCCGCCGTTGCCAAGGCACCGGCTCCCGCACCACCGGAACCGTGTTCCGCAAGCTCCGAGCCTGCCGCACCTGCCGAGGCACCGGCACCCGCCTCCGCACCGGGCGCGCGCTCTACAACCACGCCAAGCGGATCCACACCGAGGCCACCACCACAACCCTGCCGCCCCAGCGCGACCCGAACCAGCCGCCCCAGCGCCCCGGCTGGTAACCCTCCGCCTCGCTCTCCGGGCCCTCAGTAGCCCAGGTCCCTACCCGACCCATGCCTAAAACGCCCATCTGACCAGCAAAAACAGCCTCCAAGACACGGAAAGAGAATCGCCATGAACACCGCTGCTACTCCCCGCTTCGGCCGCCCCTCCGGCCTCGCTTCTGTCGGCTACGGCATGACCTTCGTCGGGTTCGTGCAGGTCGCCGTGACGATCGCCCCGCAGGTGGCCGCGATGATCCCCTCCGCCGGCGCCGCTGCTCCCGCTGTCGGCGTGGCCGTCGCCCTGGCCGCCGACGTCGTATGGGCCGCTCTCGGCCACACCACGATCCAGGCCTACAAGTCCGGCCAGCGGGCCGCCGCTTACGGCTTCGGTGCCGCTACGGCGGTGGCTGTGGCCGTCTCTACGGTCCTGCTGGCCGCTGTCGGTCACATGGGCCCGTGGAGCGCGATTCCGGCGCTGGCCGCGCTGCTGCTGGTCGCGGACGGGATCCGTGACCAGGTGACCGTCTCGGCCGAGACCGCCGCGATCATCCGAGCCCGAACCGCCGAGATCCGCGACCAGCGCGCCCTAGCCGTAATCGAGGCGCGCCACGAGGCCCACATGGAGACCATCACCGGCTACCGCGAGTCGGCCCGGCTTGCTGCCCGCACTCACGCTCTGGCCGAGATCAAGGTGACCGTTGAGCGCGCCGAGAACAAGGCCGCCAAGCGCCTCACGACCTCCGCTGAGAAGCACGCCGCCGGAGCGGTCGCCTATCGCGAGCTGATCGGTCGGCAGTCGGCCGCCAACCCTGACAACGAAGCTGACATCGAGGGTGACACCGACCCTGACGACGAGCCCGACGCGATCGCCGCTTCTGCGCCCGCTGTCGGTGCCGCTCCGATGCTGACTGTCATCCCTGACATGTACGACGAGGACGACGACGCCGAGGGCCGCACCGGCCTGTGCGCCATCTGCGACGAGGCGCTGAACGAGGACGACGGTGACCAGGTCCATTCTGCCTGCGCCGCGATCGAGATGCGCTCTGCCGGGCTGCCCGTGGCCGAGGTCGCTGCCCTGCTCAAGGTCACCGAGCGGACCGTCTACCGCTGGGCCAACAGCAAGGCCGCGGGTGCGTGATGAGCCGTCGTGTACGTCGCCGCTACGTGCAGCGTCGCCGCCACTGGTGGCGCGACCTGATCACCAGCGAGTTCTACGCCGCAGCTCACGCCTGGTTCCTCGCAGCTGAGGCCGAATCCCTGGGCTACGCAACCGAACTCGAGGAGTACGCCGCCGCGCACCCGCGACCCACCTTGCAGGGCTTCATGGTCGCCCTCGCCCGCCCCGACCGGCACCACCCGCACAACAACCAGCACGACGACCAGCACGACACCGAGGAAGGACAGACCAATGACGCAGCCTGACACCCTTAACATCGCCCTGGACTACGCCGCCCGTGGCTGGCGCATCTTCCCGCTGCTGCCCGGCACCAAGCGGCCGGCGCGGCCCAACCACCGCGAGCGCGACTGCACCGGCACTGACCCGCGTTGCCGCAACAGTCACACCGGTTGGGACGCCCGCGCCACCACCGACATCACCCGGATCCGCCGCGCCTGGTCCAGCACCGTCGACAGCCCCGCCTACGGCCTCGGGATCGCCACCGGACCCTCCGGACTCGTCGTGGTCGACCTCGACACCCACAAGCCCGACACCGACATCCCTGAACCTTGGAACCGCTTCGGGATCCGGACCGGCGAAGACGTCCTCGACCACCTCGCCGGAGCCCACGGCGGCACCATCACCCCCACCTTCACCGTGCGTACGCCCTCGGGCGGGACCCACCTGTACTACACCGCCCCCGAGGGTGTCCGGTACGGCAACACCGCCGGGACAATCGGCTGGCTGGTCGACACCCGCGCCCACGGCGGCTACGTCGTCGCTGCCCCCACCGTCCTCGGTTCGAGCTCGTACGTGGTGACCGATGACCGGCCGCCCGCGCCCCTGCCGTGGTTCCTGCTCGACCTCCTCAGCCAACAGCGGCGCACCGCCCCGCCCGCTGCCCCAAAGCGCTTGGATGCCCGCCCTGAGCGCGTTCCGGCCTACGTCGCCGCCGCGGTTAGCGGTGAGGTTCGCAAGGTCGCCGAGGCGATGCCGGGCGAGCACAACCACACCCTGTTCTGTGCCGCCGTCGCTCTCGGTCAGCTCGTCGCCGGCGGAGCCCTGGCCGAGCACACCGCCTACGACGCCCTGACCGATGCCGCCCACGTCCTGATGGCCGGTGGCTGCCGCTGCACCCCTGGCGAGGTCGACTCCACCATCCGCTCCGGGTTCGCCACTGGCGCCCGTAACCCCCGCATCCCGAACACCTCGAGGAGCGCCGCATGAGCACCAGCGACCACTACGACGCGCTCGACGACTTCGCCGGCCCCGGAGGCTGGGACCAGGGAGCGCGCCTGATCGGGCTGCGCCTGTTCGGTGTCGACCACGACCACGCCGCCTGCCAGACCGCCCAGGCCGCCGGACACGAACGAGAGACCGCCGACGTCACCACCCACCCCAGCCCCGCATGGGCCCGGGGCCGAGGACTCGTCTCCTCGCCGTCCTGCACCTTGTTCTCGATGGCCGGATCCGGCGTCGGCCGCTTGGTGCTGGACCCGCTGGCCGATGGCATCCGAGACATCCTGCGCGGGCAGGACCCAGCGACCGTACGGACCCGTACCCGTGACGCGATCTTCCCCGTCGCCCTCGCCGAGGCCCAGCGCGGCAACGCCAAACGCAAAGCTCCCTTGGAGCTCGAGAAGGTCGCCGAGAAGGCCCAGGAAGACGCCAAGATCGCCGCCCTGGTGCTGGAGCCCGCCCGCCGCATCGTCGAGCTTGACCCCGAGTGGGTCGCGCTGGAGCAGGTCCCCGAGGTGCTGCCGCTGTGGCAGGTCTACAAGCACGAGCTGCGCGCCCAGGGCTGGTCCTGCTTCGCCCTGGTCCTCAACGCCGCCGACTACGGCGTTCCCCAGACCCGCCGCCGTGCCATCTTCGGCGCGCACCGCACCCGGGCCATCGCCCCGCCGCCGCCGACCCATGCCGAGCACCCTCAGGATGATGACTTGTTCGGTGACTCGCTGCGCAAGTGGGTGTGCATGGCTGACGCCCTCGGCTGGGGCTGGGAGGACGAGCCCTCCTGCACCGTCTCCTCCGGCGGTACCGCCGCCGGCGGGGCCGAGCCCTTCGCGAACGCCGAGTACCGCAGGCGGCTGCGCGACTACGTCGTCGATCGACGGACCAACAGCAAGGCAGCAGGCGGATCTATGGCCCCGACCGTGACCGTCCCGGTCACTCGGCCCGCCCCGACACTGACCGGGAAAGCGGGCACCCAGTGGGTTATTCGACCAAGCCAACAGTGGATCACCGGACGCCCCGTGACGGTCTCCGTCGCCGAGGCAGGCGTGCTGCAGTCCTTCCCACCCGACTACCGCTGGCAGGGATCCAAGTCCAAGCAGTACGAGCAGGTCGGCAACGCCATCCCGCCCCTATTCGCTGCTCACGTCCTCGCCGCCATCGCCGGACGCACCGTGCCCAGCGCGGAGACCGCCAACGCCGTCTGCACGGCTCGGACCGAGCTTGCCGCGTGATCCCCGACCAACCCGTCCAGCCCGCACCCGACTCGGAGGAGACCAGCATGGCCAGCACCACCAGCACCGCGACCAGCGACCAGGACCAAGGCGGTCAGACCCAGGCCCTCACCCCGGCAGACTTCGACGCTGACGCCGGAGAGTTGCTGCTCAACGAAGTCCGCGAGGCGCTCGCCCGGTACGTCATCCTCCCCGACGAGCACTCCGCCACTGGAGTGGTGCTCTGGATTGCGGCCACCCACGCCGTGCCCGCCTGGGCCCACGCTGCCCGCCTGGTCATCCGAGCCCCGGAGAAGCGGTGCGGCAAGTCGAGGCTGCTCGACCTCGTCGAGGCGATGTGCCACGACCCGCTACTCACCGTGAACGCCTCCCCCTCGGCGGTGTACCGCTCGATCGGGATGAAGACGAAGAACCCGCCCACCATCCTGCTCGACGAGGCCGACACCGTCTTCGGACCCAAGGCCGGAGAGAACGAGGACCTGCGCGGCCTGCTCAACGCTGGCCACCAGCGCAACCGTCCCGCCCTCCGCTACAACGCTGCCAACTCGAGCGTGGAGCGCATCCAGACCTTCGCCATGGCAGCTCTCGCGGGGATCGGCGCGATGCCTGACACCATCGAGGACCGCGCCATCGTCATCCGGATGCGCCGACGCGCGCCGGGTGAGTCCGTCGCGCCGTACCGAACCCGCCGTGATGGTCCAGCCCTGGACAACCTCCGCAACCGGCTGAACCAGTGGGTTAGGGCGCACCTGGATCACCTCGGCACCGCCACTCCCGAGATGCCGGTTGAGGACCGCGCCGCCGACACCTGGGAACCCCTCCTCGCCATCGCCGACCTCGCCGGAGGCCCCTGGCCCGACCTCGCTCGCGAAGCCTGCGTCACCCTGACCGAGACCCGCGACGCCAACGCACAGACCACCCTGCAAACGCGCCTGCTGACCGACTGCCGCGCCGCGTTCGGTGACTCCGAGGCGCTGCCCACCGCCGTGCTCCTGGAGCGCCTCAAGGCCGATATCGAGGCCCCGTGGGCGACCTACCAGAACAACGGGCTGACCGCGATGAAGCTCGGGTTCCTGCTGCGTGACTTCGACATCCGCTCCGACACCATCCGCTTCGACACCGGACAGGCCAAGGGCTACCAGCGCACCGCGTTCGCCGACGCGTGGGCCCGCTACTGCGCCCCCGCCGCAGAGTCACAGCTCCTCGTCTCGACCTGCCTGGTCTGCCGCCAACCGTTGGCCCACGACGACGGCAGCCACACCCACCCGACGTGCGATCCGGAGGTCGGTCGATGACAACAGCGACCACGGTTCTACGGCCCCAAGCCGTACCAGCCGTACCAGCCGTACCAAGACACTGTTTCCCCAGGTCAGATCCAGATTTCAGGTGGTACGGCTTGAAAAATCGACCCGTACCAAAGCCGTACCAAGATCCCCAAGCCGTACCAGCCGTACCAAAGCCGTACCACCCCAAAACAGCATCTGACCAGCCGAAACACGCCGTTGGTACGGCTGGTACGGCTGGTACGGCTCACCCCCTCCCAACCTGCCGCCTACAGCTCGCCAACCACGACGGATCACCCACTCACTCGACCTGTGCATCGGAGGCCAAGCGATGAGCAAGCACACCCGCCGCGACCACCTGACCGTCGCTGATTCGCGAGAGGACATCACCGATTCCCTCCCGATCCTTTGGACGTCGCGGGAGGTGGCGGAAGCCCTGAAGGTCACCCCTTCGACTCTCTGCCGCTGGCGAGCGACCGGCAAGGGCCCACGGGTCTACTGGCTTTCCCCGGACTCCCCCCGCTACCGCCGTAGTGACGTCCTGGCCTGGCTTGAGGAGGTGGCCGCGTGAACGTCCGAAAGATGCCGAACGGCCGATGGCAGGCCCGCCTGAAGCAGGGACGTGCCGACATCGGAACGAAGATGTTCGATACGCGTCGCGAGGCTGTCGACTGGCTCACCCGCGAGCGTGCGGCGCTCGCGGGCGGGTTCGACCGTCGCGCTGGACAGGTGACCGTGCGTAAGGCTCTGCCGATGTGGCTGGAGGAGCGCAAGACCACCGTCGCTCCCAAGACGTACGTTGCCGATGCAGCGGTCGTACGGCTCACCCCGACGTCACTCGCGGCCCTTCAGATCGGCAGCGTCACCGAACGCGAGGTCTCACGCGCGCTGGTGTCCCTGCGCCGTCGCGGGCTCGCCGAGAAGTCGGTCAAGCGATACCGCGCCTCGCTGGCGTCGTTCTTCGCCTGGGCCGTGCGCGAGCGCATGGTCCAGCACAACCCTGTAACCCCAACCAGAGTGCCTAAAGCGAGCGAGGTCGCGACGGAGATGCAGCCGTTCAGCGAGGCAGAATTAGAAACGCTCGTCGCTGACGCCGCCCAGCTCGCCTCCCGCGATTCGGTGAGCCTGATCCGCGCCACGGACAGGGCCCGCGACCTGGCGCGGCTCGCGGACATTCTGTTGGTCGCGGGATGGACCGGGCTTCGGTGGTCTGAACTGCGCGAGGTGAGGGTTAGCGACATCGCGCTGCAGCCGATTCCGGGCATCTATGTGCGGCGCGCTGCCCCTGAAGGCGGCGAGGCCAAACGGACCAAGTCGGGTAAGTCGAGGTTCGTCCCGCTCGCCGATCGGGTACTCCCCACCGTCATGAAACTCATGGCCGGGCGCACGAGCCGAGATCTGGTCTTCGTGACCGCCACCGGTCATCGACTGCACGTGAGCGCCGTCAAGCGCGCCGTCGACTGGGAGCTGATCTCCCACGGCCGGCGGATTCACGATCTGCGCCACACCGCTGCCTGCCTGTGGCTCGCAAAGGGCGTCCCCGCAACGACGGTGCAGGCCTGGATGGGACATGCGTCGATCGCCACGACGAACATCTACTTGCACCACCTCGGAACCGTCGCCGACGAGACTGGATTGGCCCGTCTGAACGGCGCGGGGGGAATCCGGGGGGAATCGTCACCGAAACGGCAGCCCTAGACACGAAGAACCCCCGTCTTTCCTGCCGTGTTCTGGCTGGTCAGACGGGGGTTTCTGTCGGAGCCGCCTGTCGGAATCGAACCGACGACCTTCTCATTACGAGTGAGACGCTCTACCGACTGAGCTAAGGCGGCGCACCGTCATCCGTTACCGCATGAAGCGGGTTTGGCTGAGCGGACCGGACGAGTGTACCGAGACTGCGCGCTCGATACTAAACCGGTGCGCGTCGACCTGCTGCTCGATGGTCATGCGGGTGGGCTTGCCCTTGCCGATGAGGCGGCCCAAGCGGCGTACGCCGTGCTTCATTGTTGCTCTGCTCCCCTGTGAACATGGATCTGCCACCGACTGCGGACACAGTGGTGGTGATTCAAGGATGACCGGTGACGACTCATAGAGGTAGACGATCTTTCCTTTAAAAGACATAGGATGTCTCTATGTTGTCGCTGCACCAGCTCCGCGTGTTCCTCGCGGTCTACGAGCATGGCTCGCTGACCGCGGCGGCCGAGGAGCTCGGTTATGCGCAGCCGTCCATCTCGGAGCAGGTCAGAAGCCTGGAGCGTACGCTCGGCGTCCAGCTCTTCCGACGCGTCGGGCGCGGGGTGGTTCCGACGGGGGTGGCCGACGAGCTGCGACCGCACGCGGAGCGCGCGGTCGGGGCCGCAGAAGAAGCCCGCAAGGCCGTGCAGGCCGTGAAACAGTTCGAGACCGGAACGATCCGATTCGGAATGTTCGGGATCGCACGACTCTATGGCGGGGCCGGGCTGGTGGCCGACGTGCTCGACCGATATCCGGGCGTGCGAGTCGAGCTGATCGGGCAGAACTCCACCGAGGTCCAGGACGACCTGCGCCGCGGACGGCTCGAAGCGGCGATGCTGCTCGTCGGCAGCGTCTCCGGCCCGGGGCTGAAGGTCACACCTGTCGCTCGCGACGAGCTCGTCTACATCTCGGCGGATCCGGCCCACCTGGCCACGCCGGTCACTGCGCACCGGCTCTCGCTGGCAACACTGGTCATGTCCGACACGAGCTGGAGCTCCGAGGACCCCACCCGAGTCACCATCCGCAACCTGCTCCACGAGACCGGGCGCAACCCGCCCAGTCGGATCGAGGTGGAGGACATCGAGACGGCCGTCGAACTCGTGGGGATGGGATACGCCGACAGCGTCATCGCCAAGGGAGCAGCCGAACAGCTGCTCCCCCGGCTGGCACCGAAAGCCGGTTGGGTGTCACTGCGACCCCGGACGTACGACACCTTCGCCATCGTCCACCGCAACGACGCCACCCTCTCCCCCGCCGCCACCCTGATGATCGAGCTGGCCACCAAGCGGATCCAGGCCATCGCGGACCCCGTCCACCGGCGATAGAGGCCGGTCCTCCATCAAGGCGGTGTCCTGAGCTTGTCGAAGGGTATGCAGGCAAAGGCCTACATCCCGCGCGGAACTCCGCTGGGGATGTGAGCTTTCCCCTGCATACCTTGACGAACGGACAAGCTCATTCGCAGCCGTAGCCGTCGTTGTCCCGGTCGAGACGCCACGGGTCGGAGCTGTTGTTGACCCGTACCGGCTTCTTGTACGACGGGATCTGGCCGCAGTCGAGGTCGTTGCCGCTGGTCGCGTTGTATACCTTCACGCCATTCCGGTACGTGTAGTCCAGGCCTGATGTCGTGGTCGTGCCGCCTCGCTTCTTCAGGTAGAACGACGCGGACACGTCGGCCCGTCGGTTGGCGTCGCCGGCGAACTTCCAGCGGAAATAGCGGCTGACCTTCGGGGTCACGATCACGGCGCACTTGCCGTAGCGGTTCGTGACACAGGAGGCCACGTTGGTCCAGCGGCCGCTGGCCTTCTTCTGCAGATGGATGCGCTTGCCCTTGACCGCGCGGCCGCCGGCGGTCAACTTGCCGACGGGGCGGTATGACCTCGTCCCGTACCTGTTGGCGGAGACCTTGACGACCTTGGTGACCACCTTGGCGACGGTCCCTGGGGGCGTGGCGGCGTGGGCGGCGGGCTGATTGATGACGGGGGCTACCGCGATCGCCAAGGCGGCGACTGCGGTGGCAGCGAAGACCTTCGTCGTCGAACGGATTCGCTGGTGCATGATCACGTAGGCGTGACCCTTCTTCTCGTGGTGACGGCTTGCGGTTGAGATCCTCTTGGCCAGAGAGATCAACCGGGGCGTCACGACGAGAACCCACCCGAGATGGGGTATATCCGCTAGTTCTGCGGCGTCAGCACTCCAAGCCGTCTTCGGGGACCTTGCCGTCGACGAGGTAGTCGTCGATGGCGTCGTCCACGCAGCCGTTGCCCTGCATGTAGCCGGTGTGGCCGTCGCCGTCACGGGAGACGAGTACGCCGGAGTCGAGTGCCTCCGCGAGGTCCTCGGCCCACTCGTAGGGGGTGGCCGGGTCACGGGTGGTGCCGATGACGACGATCGGGTTGGAGCCCTCGGCGTCGATCTCCGGCTCGGGCTCGGTGGCCTCGAACTTCTCCGCGGCGCAGCCGGTGAGCATCCAGGCGAGGGCGGCGCCGAAGGTGGGAGCGGCCTTCTCGAAGGCGGGCAGCTGCTTGCGTACCTCTGCCGGGGTGAGGCCGGAGGAGTCGTCGAGGCAGTTGATCGCCCAGTTGGCCTCCATCGTGTTGTTGATGTAGCCGGCCTCGGGGTCACGCCCGGCGTACTGGTCCGAGAGGTTCATCAGCTGGGAGCCGTCGCCCTTCAGCGCCGCCTGGAGGGCGTCGGTGAGGTAGGGCCAGTAAGACTCGACGTAGAGCGGGGTGATCAGGCCGTAGAGGGCGTTGCCGGCAGTCAGCTCGCGGTCACCTGCCGGCAGCGGCTCGGCGTCGATGTCGGCCAACAGCTTCTGAACCCGCTCGACGCCCTCGTCGACGGAGTCGCCGAGGAAGCAGCTGCCCTCATCGACGCAGCTCTCGACATAGGAGCGGAGCGCGACCTCGAAGCCCTTCGCCTGCGCCAGGTTGGAGTCGATCACGCTCAGTCCGGGGGCGATCGCACCGTCGAGCACGAAGCGGCCGACGCGGTCGGGGTAGAGCTCGGCGTAGGTCGAGCCGAGCTGGGTCCCGTAGGAGGCGCCGAAGTAGTCGAGCTGGTCCTCACCCAGGGCCGCCCGCAGTACGTCCATGTCGCGGGCCGCCTCGACGGTGCTGACGTGGGCGGAGATCCCGTCCTTCTGCTTGGCGCAGCCGTTGGCCATCTCCACGCCGGTGCCGACGTAGGCCTTCTCCTCGGCGAGGTCGTCGGGGTCGGGGTCGACGGCGATGTAGGCGTCCAAGGCGTCGTCGGGGAGGCAGTCGACCGGGGTGCTCTGCCCGACACCACGCGGGTCGAACCCGACGATGTCGTAGGAGTCGCGGACCTTGGATCCGAAGGACTGGTTGTTGTAGAGGGCGTAGTCGATGCCCGAACCGCCCGGGCCACCCGGGTTGATCGCCAGGGAGCCGATCTTCTTCTTGTTGGCCGGGTCCTTGATCACCGCGACGTCGATGGTGCGGCCGGTCGGTTCGGAGTAGTCGAGCGGGACCTCGAGGGTCGCGCACTCGAAAGCACCGTTGCACTTCTTCCAGTCGAGCTTCTGGCTGTAGAAGGACTGCAAACCTTCGGACGGGGCCGCGGTCGCCGATGCGCTCGGGCTCACCCGGTCGGCGTCGGGGGTGCCGCCGCCGGCACCACAGCCAGCGGTGAGCACGGCCAGGGCGGTCAGGGCGATCACGACTTGGGGTTTCACTGATCTCCTCCGGGTGGCAACAGCGCCACCATCATGGCTTCCAGGACCAACTGGGGCTGCACGTTGAACTCCAGCAGCTGCTCTCGGGCTTCGAAGATCGCACTGATGCGCTGCAGGTTGATCTCGGGCGTGGAGCGCTCGACGAGCTGCTCGATCTCGCGTCGGTGCTCCTCGTTGACCAGCGCCACAGGAGCGCCGGCGGCCAAGGTGATCGCGTCGCGATAGATCGAGACCAGGTCCATCAGGCCCCGGTCGATCACGTCGCGGTGGCGGCGGGTGGCCCGGCGCTTCTGATCCTTCTCGAGCGCGGCCAGCGCGGGACCGTATTCACGCGGGCGACGCCCTCGGTCGACCACGCCATAGCCCGCGTCGAGGTCGGCCTTCTCCTTCGCGTCGAGGTCGGCGGTGACCGCGTCGGCCTCCTCCTTCGACACCGCGGCGAGCTCGCCGGCGGCCCTGAGCGCGTCTGCGAGGGTGGTCAGCCGGGTCGGATAGGCGACCACCTGCTCGCGTCGCCGCCGGGTGTCGTCGTCGCGGGCCAGCGCCTTGGCCCGGCCGATGTGGCCCTGGCTCGCGCGCGCCGCGTAGGCGCCGCGCGCCTCGTCGACCCCGAGCGTACGCTGCAGGAAGGCCGACACGTCGGGGGTCGTCGGCGTTGTCAGGGTGACCAGGCGGCACCGGGACCGGATGGTCGGGAGGACGTCCTCGACCGTCGGCGCGCAGAGCATCCACACCGTGCGGGCGCCGGGCTCCTCGACCGCCTTGAGCAGCGCGTTGTTGGCCTGGTCGGTGAGCCGGTCGGCGTCCTCGATGATCAGGATCTGCCAGCGGCTTCCAGCCGGGGAGAGGGCGGACTGACGCACGAGATCGCGGATCTCATCGACCCCGAGAGTCAGCTTCTCGGTGCGGACCAGGTTGACGTCGGCGTGGCTCCCGGCGAGCACCGTGTGGCACTCATGGCAGTGGCCGCAACCGCCGTTCGGGCACTGGAGCGCCGCAGCGAAGGCGATCGCGACGTTGGAGCGTCCGGAGCCTGGCGGCCCGGTGAAGAGCCAGGACTGGGTCATCCCCTTGCCGAAGCTGCGCCCGAGGCCATCGGTCGAGCCGGTCGCGGCGGTCTGCAACGTCGAGATGATGTGGCGCTGGCCGACGAGGTTGTCCCAGACCGACCGGCCGGCCGAGGTGGTGACGCTCATGCGCTCACCGTCCGGCGGAGCTTGGGCTCGAGGCGCGCCAGCACCGCCGCGTGGATCTCCTCGACCGGGGCGCGGGCGTCCAGGACCAGATAGTGATCGGGATCTCGTTTCGCGAGCGCGACGAACGCCTCGCGCACCCGCTGGTGGAACTCCACCGACTCCTGCTCCATCCGGTCGCGCTCCTCGAACCGGGTGAACCCGGCCGCCGGATCCAGGTCGAGCAGCACGGTCAGGTGGGGCCGCAGGTCGGCGGTCGCCCACCGCGCGACCTCCTCGAGCTGCGCGGCGTCCAGCACCCGGCCGGCGCCCTGGTAGGCCAGCATCGAGTCGACGTAGCGATCGGTGACGACCACCTCGCCACGCTCCAGCGCCGGGCGCACCATCGACTCGATGTGCTCAGCCTTGTCGGCAGCGAACAACAGCGCCTCGGTCCGGTCGTCGAGATCGCCGGTCTCGGGGGACAGCACGATGCGGCGTACGTCCTTGCCTACGGCCGTGTCTCCCGGCTCGAAGGTCAGCAGGACCCGGTGGCCGCGGGCGGTCAGCGCCTCGTGGAGCAGTCGGGACTGGGTCGACTTGCCCGATCCCTCGCCACCCTCGAAACAGACGAAGACACCGCGCTCTGCGTAGACACCCGGAAACCTCACGAGGCAAACCTACGGGGTGGGACCGACAACCCTGAGGTACGCCGCCCGCCGGTGGAGCGATTGAGGCTGTCGAAGCCCGCACCACCGGGTTAAGGTTCGGGTCGTCCTCACGCTCAACCAAGGAGTCTCCGGTGATCTACGTCCTGATCGTCCTGCTGCTGGCCGCCGTCGCGGTCGCGGCCTACCTGCTCTGGAGGAGCCGGCAGCAGCCGACGGCACAGAAGGAGCCCGACGACTTCATCGGCGACCAGCACAAGCACGCCTCCGACCAGCTGCGCCAGGTGCGCAACGGCGACGTCATCGAATACCTCGGCCACAACTGGTTCGTCCGCGGACGGATCGACTTCGACGAGCACGGCTACCGCTGGACCGAGCACATGCTCGACGACGCCGAGGGCAAGAAGTGGCTCTCGATCGAGGACGACGAGGGATTCGAGGTCTCGCTGTGGCACGCGATCCCGCTCGGCGACATCGAGCAGGGCGCAGTGGGTGACCGTGACGTCATCGTCGGCGGTGTCGCCTACCGGCTCCAGGAGAAGGGCACGGCCAGCTTCACCGCGACCGGCGCGACCGGCACCGCGCCGTCCGGGTCGGCCGACTACGCCGACTACAAGTCGGTCGACGGCAGACTGCTCGGCTTCGAGAAGTGGGGCAGCAACTGGGAGCCCTCCCTCGGCGAGGTGCTGCAGCCGTTCGAGCTGACCGTCTACCCCTCCACCGACCGGCCCGCGACGCTGGACGACGAGTGACGCTTCTCGACATCCCGTTCGTGGACGTACGCGGCGACACCCTGCGCTGGACCCTCGCGCCGGTCCCGTGCACGCCGCTGGCTTCCCGGACGGTGCTGCTCGAGGGTGGGGTGAGCGTCACGCTGAGCGTCCTGGGCGCCAGCCACCAGGTCGTCGTACGCCGCGACGAGGGAGTAACCGCGCGAAGCGCGGACCGTCCGCTCCTGCACGAGACCGTCGCATGCGGGCTCGCCGAGGCCGCGCCGCTTGCCGCCGAGCACTCGACGGACGGCTACCGTCTCGCCTCGCACGTGAGGGAGGTGGGGCCCGACGAGCTCGCCGCGGAGGCGTCGCGGCTCGTCGAGGGGTTGAGCGGGCGTACGGATGCCGTCGTCGCGCACTTCCCGGGCGACCCGCACGCGGTGACCGCCCTGGCTCTGGACGGGGTGGGCGGCACGTCGGCCGGGGAGATCACCTGGCGCACCTGGCACACCTACCCACAGACCGGCGAGATCGTCGCCACCACCACCAGCTACCGGCCTGAGGAGGTCGCACGTGTCTGACCCGAATGCCTCCGGGGGCCCGAACCGCAAGCTGATCGGCTGGTCGATCGTCGCCGTCTGCGTCGTGATCGCCCTCATCATCGCGATCGTCGTCTCCTCGGGCGGCGACAGCAGCCCCGAGAAGTACCTGCGCAAGAACTTCGACCACGTGAGCGGCACCGACCCCGACACCGATGCCGGGATCGTCTTCGAGGACGACGGCACCGTGACCTCGGTCGCCAGCAAGATCGCGGCCGACACGGACGCCGACGAGAACCGCGCTGACGGCTCCAACCAGTACCTGCGCTACGACGACGACTGGCTGGTCGTGGTCGAGCCGCGGGATCCGTCGGGGTCGACGATCACCCTCTACGAGTACGACCGCGGCTATCGCAATCACGCCACGGTGATCGGGCTGTGGGGCTGGAGCAGCTTCTACGGCCGCAACACCGGTGGCGGCAGCAGCGGCGGTTCCTTCCGCGGCGGCGGCAGCGGATCCGGCAAGTGACCACCTCAGACTTGGAGATGAACGATGAATGACCTCTTGAGCGGACTGCTGTCCACCGTCGCCTTCGCCGCCCTCGGGCTGGTGCTGCTGGTGGTCGGCTTCTATGTGATCGACCTGCTCACGCCCGGCAAGCTGGGGCAGCTGATCTTCGTGGAGCACCGCCGCGACCCGGCGCTGCTGCTCGGCTCCTCTGTCCTCGCGATCGCCACGATCGTGGCCACCTCGATCTACACCGCGGAGGCGGACACGCTCCATGGTCTCGCCGAGACGGCGGCGTACGGATTCGTCGGGATCTTCCTGCTGGCGGTCTCCTTCGTGATCCTCGACCTGCTGACCCCTGGGCGGCTCGGTGAGCTGATGACCGACGACAAGGACGACCCCGCGATCTGGGTCACCGTCGCGGTGCAGCTGTCCGTCGGCGTGATCGTGGCGGCCTCGATCACGTGAGTCTCACGCTTCCCTCGTTGTCTGCGATGCCGGAGGGACGGGCGGCCCGGCTGCTCGTCCTCGCGGCGGTGTTCGTCTGCGCCGCCTGCGGGCTGGTCTACGAGCTCGCGCTGGTGACGCTGGGAAGCTATCTGCTCGGCAACTCGATCGCGCAGACCTCGTTGGTGATCGCGGTGTCGATGTTCGCCATGGGCATCGGCGCCGTGCTCGCCAAGCCGCTCACCGCGCGGCCGCTGCGCGCCTTCGTGGGCGTGGAGATCGCGCTGGCTGCGGTCGGCGGCGCCTCGGTGCCGGCGCTCTACGCCTCGTTCGCGTGGCTGCATCTCTACACGCCGATGATGCTCCTGGTGACGTTCCTGATCGGCGCGCTGGTCGGGGCCGAGATCCCGCTGCTGATGGAGCTCCTGCAGCGGCTCCGGCGTCAGCAGGCCTCGCACGCGGTCGCCGACATCAACGCGGTCGACTACGTGGGTGCGCTCCTCGGCGGGCTGGCCTTCCCGTTCCTGCTGTTGCCGACGCTGGGGCTGCTGGTGGGGACCGTGGCCACCGCGGCGCTCAACGTCATCGCGGCATGGATGGTCGGAGTGGCGCTGGCCGGCTCACGCGGGCAGCGCGGGCTCGTCTCGGCGGTCTGCGGGGTGCTCGCCGTCGCGCTCGGCACCACCGCGGTGATGGCCGACAGCTTCGAGCTCAGCGCCCGGCAGGCCCTCTACCGCGACCCGATCATCCACTCCGAGCGCTCGACCTATCAGGAGATCGTGGTGACTCGAGGTGCTCCGGTCGGGCCGGAGTTCGACGACGTACGCCTCTTCCTCGACGGTGACCTGCAGTTCTCCTCGCTGGACGAGTACCGCTATCACGAGATGCTCGTCCACCCGGCGATGAACGGGCCGCACCAGCGAGTCCTGATCCTCGGCGGCGGCGACGGGCTCGGTGCCCGCGAGGTGCTGCGCTATCAGTCGGTGTCCTCGGTGACGCTGGTCGATCTCGACCCCGCTGTGGTGTCGCTGGCGCGATCCTTCGAGCCGGTCTCGTCGCTGACCTCGGGCTCGCTGGAGGACTCCCGCCTGACGTACGTCGCCGCCGACGCGTTCTCCTGGGTTCGGGACTACTCGGGGGCACCGTTCGACGTGGTCATCGCCGACTTCCCGGACCCGGACTCGACCGCACTGGCCAAGCTCTACTCGGTCGAGAACTACAGCATGATCGCGCGGCTGCTGGCTCCGTCCGGGCGGATGGTGGTGCAGGCGGGCAGCCCGTTCTTCGCGCCGGACGCGTTCTGGTCGGTGAGGCACACGCTCGCCGAGGCCGGTTACCGGACCACCCCCTACCAGGCCGACGTGCCTTCCTTCGGCAACTGGGGATACATCCTGGCCGGACGGGAGTCGTCAGCTCCCGTCCTCGCGCTCGACGACGAGGCGCCGGGCGGGCTGCGCTATGCCAGCGACTCCGTGCTCGCGGCCGCCTCCTCGTTCCCGCCGGACCGTGCCGAGCGGCCGACCTCGGTCACCACGCTGCTGGATCCGGCGATTCTCGACTACGCCCGAAAGGGCTGGGTGGGTTACTGATGTTCTTCCTGATCCGACTGGTCCGACGGACCTCTCAGCACTCCGCGTGGGTGCTCCCGCTCGCGATCACCGGCTTCGTCTTCGTCACCGGCTGGATCGCGATGGCGTTGGCCCAGCCAGGCAGCGAGATCGCACAGCCGGCCAACTACTGGTGGTGGTTCCTGGTCACAGCGACCACGGTCGGCTACGGCGACTTCTTCCCGGAGACCACCGGGGGCCGGCTCGTCGGGGCGTACGTCGTCTTCGGCTCCATCACCACCCTCGCCATCTTGTTCAGCCGGATCTCGGCAATCATCGAGAACGCCAAAGGACGCCGCATGCGTGGAGAGATCGACTTCAGCGGACAGAACCACATCGTTCTGCTCGGCTACACCGCCGGCCGCACCGAGCGGCTCCTGGTCGAGCTGCTCGCCGAGCCCGAGCGAGAGGTCGTGCTCGCGACCTGGGAGGACCAGCTCTCCGAGCACCCGCAGCCCGGGGAGCACCGCCTCCACTTCGTACGCGGCGACATCACCGATCTCGACGTGCTCGCTCGCACCGGGCTGTCCGGTGCGCACAGCGTGCTCATCGACGCGCGCGACGACAACGAGGCGGTCACGCTCACCGTCGCCGCCAACGCGGCCGCTCCCTCGGTGCACACGATCGTGGCGCTGCGGGACCTTCGGGTACAGCGGACGATCTTCCGCGTCGACACCACCGTCCACTGCATCCAGTGGCACAACACCCAGCTGATCGCCGAGGAGCTCAGCGACCCGGGGATCGCGGAGGTCTACCAGGAGCTCGCCACCTCCGGCGGCAAGGGCACCTACTCGCTCACGGTGCCGTCCGGGGCTGCGACGGTGGCCGCCGGCACCTGGCAGTCCGCCCTCGGTCGCTCGCACAGCGCCACGGTCCTGGCCGTCCGCACCGCCGACGGCATCCAGGTCAGCCCGTCGTGGGACCTGCCCGTCGCTCCTGGGGCACGGCTCTTCTACAT
This sequence comes from Nocardioides sp. NPDC006273, assembly GCF_040613495.1. Lineage (NCBI taxonomy): Bacteria > Bacillati > Actinomycetota > Actinomycetes > Propionibacteriales > Nocardioidaceae > Nocardioides > Nocardioides sp. NPDC006273. The sequence goes on from NZ_JBEXSD010000029.1 coordinate 26,872, forward strand.
CGCCGACGAGCGCCTGGACTACGACGAGGTCGCCGGGTCGCTCGGCTGACGGGTGGTCTCGAGTGCCACCTTGCAGCCGGTTGTGAAGCTGAGAGTGACCTATTGGCCACGCTCAGCTTCACAACCTGATCAAGACTTCTTGGCCGCAGCCTTCTTGGTCGTCTTCTTGGCGGTCGACTTCTTCGCCGGGGCCTTCTTCGTGGCCTTCTTGGCCGTCTTCTTGGCCGTCTTCTTCGTGGTCCGCTTGGCGCTCTTCTTCGCCGGGCCCTTGGCGCGCTTGTCGGCGAGCAGCTCGGCGGCGCGATCGGCGGTCAGGGTCTCGAGGTCGTCGGCGGCCCGGAGGGTGGCGTTGTACTCACCGTCGGTCACGTAGGGACCGAAGCGGCCGTCCTTGACCACCATCGGCTGCCCGGAGACCGGGTCAGGGCCGAGCTCCTTGAGCGGCGGCTTGGCTGCGGCCCGGCCACGCTGCTTCGGCTGGGCGTAGATCTGCTCAGCCTCCTCGAGCGTGATCGTGAGCAGCTGGTCCTCCGAGCCCAAGGTCCGCGAGTCGGTGCCCTTCTTCAGGTAGGGCCCGTAGCGGCCGTTCTGGGCGGTGATCTCCTCGCCGTCGGCGGCGGTGCCGACGACCCGGGGAAGAGTCAGCAGCTTGACCGCGTCCTCGAGCGTGATGGTCTGAAGACTCATCGACTTGAACAGGCTCGCCGTGCGGGGCTTGGCGCTCTTCTTCGCGTCTTCCGGGAGCTGCTCGGTGACGTAGGGACCGAAGCGGCCGCTCTTGGCGACGACGGTGAGCCCGGTGTCGGGGTGGACGCCGAGGTTCAGCTCCTCACCGGCCGGGTTGGCGAAGAGCTCCTTCGCCTTCTCCAGGGTGAGCTCGTCGGGAGGCAGGTCGTCGGGGACGTTGGCGCGCACCGCGAACGGGGTGCCGTCGTCGCCTGGGCCCTCGATGTAGGGACCGTAGCGACCGACTCGGAGGTTGACCCCGGACTCCGGGTCGTCGACCGGGAACGTCGCCAGCTCGCGCGCGTCGATTTCGCCGAGACCGTCGACCAGCGGCTTGAGGCCCTTGACCCGCTCGGAGCCGAAGTAGAACTCCCCGAGCTCGGTGGTCATGTCCTTGACGCCCCTGGCGATCTCGTCGAGGTTCTCCTCCATGCTCGCCGTGAACCGGTAGTCGATCTGCCGAGGGAAGTGCTCCTCCAGCAGCCTGACCACCGAGAACGCGACCCAGGCAGGAACCAGGGCGGTGCCCTTCTTGAAGACGTAGCCACGGTTGATGATCGTCTGGATGATGCTCGCGTAGGTCGACGGGCGGCCGATCTCGCGCTCCTCGAGCTCGCGGACCAGGGTCGCCTCGGTGTAGCGAGCCGGAGGCTTGGTCTCGTGACCGTCGGCGGTGAGGCTGGCCGCGTTGACCGTGTCCCCCTCGGCGAGGTTCGGGAGCCGGGTCTGCTGGTCGTCGGAGGTCTGCTCGGCGGAGTCGGTGCCCTCGACGTACGCCTTCAGGAAGCCGTGGAAGGTGATCACCCGGCCGGTCGCGGAGAAGACCACGTCCTCACCGGTGGTCGCCTGGGCGCCCAGCCGGATGGCGACGGAACGGCCGACGGCGTCCTTCATCTGGGAGGCGACGGTGCGCATCCAGATCAGCTCGTAGAGACGGAACTGGTCTCCGGCGAGGCCGGTCTGCGCAGGGGTCCGGAAAGAGTCACCGGCGGGGCGGATGGCCTCGTGGGCCTCCTGGGCGTTCTTGACCTTGGAGGCGTACGTCCGCGGAGCGTCGGGCAGGTATTCAGCGCCGTAGAGCTCCCTGACCTGAGCGCGGGCGGCGCTGATCGCGTCGCCGCTCAGGGTGGTGGAGTCCGTACGCATGTAGGTGATGAAGCCGTTCTCGTAGAGGCGCTGGGCGACCGACATGGTCGTCGACGCGGTCATCCCGAGCTTGCGGCTGGCCTCCTGCTGCATCGTTGTGGTGCGGAAGGGGGCGTAGGGGCTGCGCTTGTAGGGCTTCGACTCGACGGAGCGAACCTCGTAGGTCTGTCCCTCGAGACCGGCGACCAGGGCCTCGGCCCGACCGCGGTCGAGGTGGACGACCTTGTCGCTCTTCAACAGACCGTCGGGACCGAAGTCGGTTCCGCGGGCGACGCGGCCGCCGTCGATCGAGGTGATCTTGGCCGGGAACATCCGCGGATCGTGCTGCGAGCCGGCGTCGAAGGTGCCGGCGAGATCCCAGTAGGAGGCGGTGTGGAAGGCGATCCGCTCGCGCTCGCGGTCGACGACCAGGCGGGTGGCGACGGACTGGACCCGACCGGCGCTCAGTCGGGGCATGACCTTCTTCCAGAGCACCGGCGAGATCTCGTAGCCGTAGAGACGGTCGAGGATCCGTCGGCTCTCCTGAGCCTCCACGAGGTCCATGTCGAGCTCGCGAGGGTTCTCCGCGGCCGCCAGGATCGCGGGCTTGGTGATCTCGTGGAAGACCATCCGCTTGACCGGGATGCCCTTCTTCGGCTTCAGCTCGTCGAGGAGGTGCCAGGCGATCGCCTCTCCCTCGCGGTCCTCATCGGTGGCGAGGTAGAGCTCATCGGCGTCCTTGAGGAGCGACTTGAGCTTGGCGATCTGCTTCTTCTTGTCGCTGGGCACGACGTAATAAGGAGTGAAGCCGTTGTCGACATCGACGCCGAAGCGTCCCCACGGCTTGTCCTTGATCTTGGCGGGAGTGTCTGCCGCGCTCTGCGGAAGGTCGCGGATGTGCCCCACGGAGGCCTCGACGACATACCCCTGTCCGAGGTATCCGCCGATCTTCTGTGCCTTCGCCGGGGACTCGACGATCACCAACTTGTGTGCCACTGACGTCCTTATCTCACTGCAGCAGAGCCTGGCACCACTGACAAGCTCTGGCGAGCCACGTTAGCGCGTGCCTCCAGCCGGCATGGGTCCAGTCACCGCGGTTCATGCGGCACTGAGCTCTCGGACAACATGGCGTGTTGCCTTGGGCGCCGCGAAGACAATACCTAGCACGCTCAGGAGCGGGAGCGTGAAATCGGTGTCTCATCGTGGTCACCGCCGGATCGCCTCTGAGGCGGCAGGAGAGCGACTCGAACGGTTCTGTCGGTGGTCGTCCGTATGGTGTCTTCCGAGGACGGCGAGACCAATCAACCGAGAGGTCTCTGCTGATGAACGACACCGAATACATCGACACTGAATACATCGACTACGTGGAAGGTCTGGCCACTCCCCCGGAGCATCTGGTGTGCTCCGAGTGCGCCCAGCTGCTCACCCGGACCAACCTGATCCTGGAGCGGCTGGAGGCCGAGCTGACCCGGCCGCGCTGGCCGGAGTCGGCGACGCCGTCGCGACCGGATCACGAGGTGGCGCTGGACTGGCTGGCCGCGCTGTGCGGCGGCCACGAGGCGGTCACGGCGCTGGATGCCGCGCCGCTGACCGAGGACGCGCTGGACCTTCCGATCGTGGAGGATGCGGCGGGGCGTACGCAGCTGGAGGCGGTGGCCGCCCTGCTGGACGAGGTCGCGGCGGACTTCCCGGTCGAGGTTGCCTTCGCGCTACGGCGAGCGCTGCTGCGGCTGTGGGAGATCGACCCGCTCGTCGTCGACCGGCCCACGCCGCCGGCTCAAGTGGCAGCCGGGATCGTGTGGACGGTCCTGGGCGCCAACGGACTGGCCGGGCCGGGTGGTCTGGTCACCGCGACCGCGCTCAAGGAGCGGCTGGGTGTGAAGAAGATGCCGTCGGCCTACGGCAAGCAGCTGGCCGCCGCGCTCCGCGGTTTCTGGCCGTGGCAGACCCAGCGACCGTGGGGTCTGCGCGACCTCCCCGACCTCGAGCCGCTCGGCTATCCCGACCTGCTCGTCTCGAGCGTGCGCAGACGCCTGATCAGGCTGCGGGACCAGGCGTGCCTTGTGCAAGATGGTTGATGCACGGGCTGACCTGCTCCGCGACGGCCACCCCGCGCATCAACCATCTAGCCGGAGGAAACCCTCGCTGACCAGCTCCTGGGCGATCGGCAGATAGCTGCTCCGCACGACGGCGGGGTCGCGGTCGAGGATCTGCGCGAGCGCGTCGAGGATCTGGCCGACAGCCAGGTCGCCGTCGCACGCGCCCGCGAAGGCCGCCTCGATTGTGTCGGCCTGGCGGGCGCGGCGCAGGCCACGCTGCTGGCGCAGCACGACGGTGCTCGGGTCCTCGGCGCCGGGCTGGCCCAGAGTCTCCTGCTGGATGTCTTCAGCGAGCACCAGGATCGACTCTTCGGTGACCTCGACGCGAGCGGCGTCGCCCCATGCCTTCAGCGCCGGCGCGATCGGCTGCTCGACGTCGTAGGGCCACTCGAGGAGCTCGCGCTTCGGGTCGCTGACGTCGGTGCGGTGCAAGTTGATCCAGCCGAACCCGACGCCCTCGATCCTCTGCTCCTCGAACCACGACAGCCAGGTGTCGTAGCGGGTCAGGTAGTCCTCGGAACCGTGGTGTCCGGAGTCCTTGAGCCAGAGCTCGACGTACGACGCAGGGTCGAGCACCTCACGCTGGACCACGAACGCGTCGACGTCGGCGCCGAGCCACCCCTCGAGGCGGTCGTCCCAGGGCTTGTCCTCGGAGATGATCCAGTTGCCCAGGATCTGACACCAGCCACCCTCGGCGAGCATGCCCGGTGCGGCCCTGACGATGTCCTCGACCACCCGGTCACCCGGGAGGCCGGAGTCGCGGTAGACCAGGCGCTCGCCGGTCGCCGGGCTGATCACGAACGGCGGGTTGGTGGCGATCAGATCGAAGCGCTCGCCGGCGACAGGCTCGAAGAACGACCCGTTGCGTACGTCGATCCGGTCTGCGACGTCGTTGAGCGCGGCGTTGAACGCGGTGATCCACAGGGCTCGCTGGTTCACGTCGGTCGCGACCACTCGGTCGCTGTGCGTGGCGAGGTGGAGGGCCTGGACGCCGCAGCCGGTGCCGAGGTCGAGCGCCGTGCCGACCTGGTCGCGGATGGTCAGCTGCGCGAGCGAGGTCGAGGCTGGGCTGATCCCGAGCACGTGCTCGTGGCCGATGCGCTGGGGGCCGCCGTCGAGCCCCGGGGTGAGGTCGGAGACGACCCACAGGGCGGTGTCATCGGTGGCGTACGGGCGGACGTCGAGACGGGCGGCGACCTCGCCCACCGACTGCTCCAGGATCCCCTCGACGGCAAGCCGGTCGACGAGCCCGGGGAGGGCCGCTTCGGCGTGGTCTAGCGGCACCGTCGTCTGCAGCAGGAAGAGTCGGATGAGAGTCTCGAGCGGCGAGCCACCGTGGGTGCGACGACGGCCCGGCAGGGTCTCGTTTCGACTCAGCGCGCTGTGAGCGGTCGGACCGAGCAGCTCGGCGACGGAGTCGTAGGAGAAGTCGGCCTGCTGGAGGGCGTCACGAAGTCGGTGCGGGAGATCACTCACACCTGGAGCCTAATGCGGCAGCGGTGTCAGCCTGCGGCCGCGCCCTCGGCGCTGGCGTGGATGTCGAAGACCTTGGCGAGGCCGGTGATCCGGAAGATCTTGAGCAGCCGCTCCTGCGTGCAGACGAGACGGAGCATGCCGTTGTGCTGGCGCACCTTCTTCAGTCCACCCACCAAGACGCCGAGGCCGGTGGAGTCGAGGAACTCCACGGCTTCGAGGTCGACGACGATGTCGTAGTGCCCTCTGGCGACGAGCTCGGTGATCTTGTCCCTCAGCTTCGGCGCGGTATAGACGTCGATCTCGCCGCCCACGGCCACAACGGTGGCCGAGTCGAGCTCGCGAGTCGCAAGCGTCAGATCCACTTCGAAGTTCTCCTGCCAAGGAACGTGAGACAACCGGCTCAGGTATCGACCATCCGCGAGTCCGATACCCGGAGTCGATCGTAATGTAACCACGGCTCACCAGGATGCGCGCAAGAAACTCGCAACGTCATCCGCCAGATACGGGACCGCAAGCGTGGCGGCCATCCGGATTCTGGGAGAATCATGAAGGTGTTGACGACAGCGACCGGTGACCTCGTACGCCGGCTGGCTGCCGTCCCGGGCCGCGAGGACCGGCTCGCCCACCTCGAGCAGGTCCCGCCGAGAGAGGCGGTCTACGCAGACTGGCCGACCTGGGCTTCGGCCGAGGTGGTCGGCGCCTTCACCGCTCGCGGGATCGAGCGGCCCTGGCAGCATCAGGCAGTGGTCGCCGAGGCCGCCCACGATGGCAGCCACGTGATCGTCTCGACCGGCACCGCCTCCGGGAAGTCGCTGGCCTATCAGCTGCCCGCGCTGACCGCGATCCGAGACGGACGTGGTCCACGTGGCGAACGCGGCGCCGGCGTCCTCTACCTCGCGCCCACCAAGGCCCTCGCCCAGGACCAGCTGAGCGGACTGCGCGAGCTCGGCGTCGACGTGCGTGCGGTGACTCACGACGGCGACAGCACCCGGGAGCAGCGGGACTGGGCTCGCGACTTCGGTGAGTACATCCTGACCAACCCCGACATGCTGCATCGGTCTCTGCTTCCCGGTCATCAGCGGTGGGCCGCCTACTTCCGCTCGCTGCGCTATGTCGTCATCGACGAGTGTCATCACTACCGCGGCGTCTTCGGGGCGCACGTCTCGCACGTGCTACGGCGGTTGCGGCGCATCTGCGCCCTCTACGGTTCGTCGCCGACGTTCATCCTGGCCTCGGCGACGGTCGCCGAACCGTCGACGGCAGGCGAGCGACTCATCGGCCTTCCCGTGCTCCCGGTGACCGCCGACGCCTCCCCACGCGGCGAGCTCTCGATCGCCCTGTGGCAGCCGCCGCTGACGACCTACGCCGGGGAGAACGGCGCCCCCGTGCGCCGCGCGGCCTCCGCCGAGACCGCCGACCTCCTCGCCGACCTGGTCTCCTCGGACGTGCGCACCCTGGCCTTCGTACGCTCCCGGGTCGGTGCCGAGCAGGTCGCCCTGTCCGCAGCGGCCGAGCTAGCCGAGGTCGATCCGTCGCTGCCGGGTCGCGTCGCTTCGTACCGCGGCGGCTATCTGCCCGAGGAACGCCGGGCCATCGAGGCCTCGCTGCGCTCCGGCGAGCTGATGGGCCTGGCGGCGACGAACGCTCTCGAGCTCGGGATCGATATCAGCGGGTTGGACGCGGTCCTGCTGGCCGGCTATCCGGGCAGGCGATCGGCCTTCTGGCAGCAGATCGGCCGTGCGGGGAGGGGCGCGGGTGACGCGCTCGGCATCCTGGTCGCCCGCGACGACCCGCTGGACACCTACCTCGTCACTCATCCGGACGCATTGCTCGGCCAGCCCGTCGAGGCCATCGTCTTCGACCCGGCGAACCCCTACGTCGTCGGCCCGCACCTGTGCGCCGCCGCGCAGGAGCTGCCGCTGACGGAGCCGGACCTGCCGCTCTTCGGTCCGGGCGCCCGCGAGATCCTGGACAGCCTGGTCGCCTCGGGGCTGCTCCGCAAGCGGGCTCGTGGTTGGTACTGGACCGACCGTCGCCGCGCCGCCGATCTCGCCGACATCCGCTCGTCGGGCGGCTCCCAGGTGCAGCTGATCGAGGCCGAGACCGGCCGCGTCGTCGGCACGGTCGACGCGGCCAGCTCGCACGCGAGCGCGCATGCGGGCGCCGTCTACGTCCACCGCGGCGAGACCTATCTCGTGCATGAGCTCGATCTCGACGAGAACGTCGCGGTCATCTCCCGCGACGATCCTGGCTACTCCACGTCCGCCCGGGAGATCACCGAGATCTCGATCGTCGCCGAGCGTGAGCATGCCGGCTGGGGAGAGTGTCGCCTGGCGTACGGCGATGTCGACGTCACCCATCAGGTCGTCTCGTTCCTGCGCCGGCGCCAGCCGAGCGGCGAGGTGCTCGGCGAGGAGCTTCTGGACCTCCCCGAACGTACGCTGCGTACCTCCGCCGTCTGGTGGACCGTGCCCGCCTCGGCCCTCGAGGCGGCCGGCTTGAAGCAGGCCGACATCCCGGGCGCCGCCCACGCCGCCGAGCACTGCTCGATCGGCCTGCTGCCGCTGATCGCGACGTGTGACCGCTGGGACATCGGCGGCGTGAGCACCGCGTCCCATCCGGACACCGGCATGCTCACCGTCTTCGTCTACGACGGCCATCCCGGTGGCGCCGGGTTCTCCGAGCGCGGATTCCGTGCCGCCCGGGACTGGTTGGGCGCCACGTTGGAGACCATCGAGGCGTGCGAGTGCGACGACGGCTGTCCCTCCTGCGTGCAGTCGCCCAAGTGCGGCAACCAGAACAATCCGCTCGACAAGCAGGGCGCGATCGTGTTGTTGCGGCTGCTGCTCTCCGCGAGGTCGCGCGGGTAGGGGCGCCGTCGCGAGCGTCGCGAGACGGGTGTGCTGGCAAGGCGGCGCCTCGAAGGCGGTCTGGTTGACCGTCGAGAGGCGACAACGCAGCCAGCGCGCCCGTATCGCGGCGCGCAGCAGGCGCGCCTACCCGCGCGCGACCTCGCAATAGGCCTAGTCTGGGGAAATGTTGATCTTGGGCCTCGTGCTGATCGTCGTCGCAGCAGTCCTCATCGTTCTGGGTCTCTTCACGACCGGCAACGGCAATCTCGATGACCCGACCGCGACCATGCTCGGCCTGCCGGTCGGTGCGACGCCGATCTTCGTGATCGGCCTCGTCGCCGGCGTCCTGCTCCTCTTCGGCATCTCGCTCACCAAGTGGGGCGGCAAGCTCCAGATGAAGTACATGAAGCAGAAGCGCGAGATGCGGACCATGGCCAAGACGCTCCAGGACAACACGCCCGAGTCGAAGGACGAGGCGTAGTTCTCAATTCGGAGCATCGCGTAGGGTCTCCGCAGCCCTGATATTTGCTATTGCAAAGGCGCCAGGCAGCCGATAAGTTTGCGATAGCAAACCACCAAGGAGGATACGTGTCCCCCACACGTCGCGGACCCCAACTAGCCCTCGCGTTCACCATCATCGCCCTTTCCCTGCCTACCAGCCCCGCTGTTGCCGACGACACCGGCGGCACCGACAGCACCGAGAACCAGCGGCTCCAGCTGGTCCTGGACGCGTCCGGCTCGATGAAGGAACCCGCAGCCAAGGGCACCAAGATCCAAGCCGCCCGCAAGGCTCTCGGCCATGTCATCGACACCCTGCCCGACCAGGCCCAGGTAGGCCTGCGGGTCTATGGGGCCAAGGTCAGCACCGGGCCCAAAGCCTGCACCGACTCCCAGGAGATCGTCGCCCCCGGAACCGACAACCGCGACCAGCTCCGCGACGCGATCACGGCCTACAAGCCCCTCGGTGAAACCCCTATCGGATATGCCCTCCAGCAGGCAGGAAAAGACCTCGGCAGCGAAGGCAAACGCACCATCGTCCTGGTCTCCGACGGCGAGCCCACCTGCTCCCCCGATCCCTGCAAGGTCGCCAAGAAGCTCTCCCGGGACGGCATCGACCTCAAGATCGATGTCGTCGGGCTCTCGGTCGATGCCAAGACCCGCAAGAAGCTCCGCTGCATCGCCGACGCGGGACACGGCAGCTACTTCGACGCCGACGACGCCGAATCGCTCACCGAACGGCTCACCGTCACCTCCACCCGGGCCTTCCGGCCCTTCGACTTCTCCGGGACTCCCGTGACCGGATCGGCGAACCCGCTGGACGCGCCCGAGATCGGCGTGGGCCAGTACCTCGACCAGCTGCCGGCAAAGGACGGCGTCACCTTCTACAAGATCCCGCGTACGGTCCCTGGTTCCACCATCCATGTCGGCACCACCGCCCGTACGACAGTCGAAGGCGGCGGCACCGGGCTCTTGATGACGCTGAGCGACGACCCCAACGGCGTGACCGAGTGTGACCGCGCCACCTCGTTCGATGGGATCTCCGGGGGCGTCAGGCTGTTGAACGCGAGCCTCAACAGCTGGTCGTCCAACTCGAACGACAGCTGCTCCACGGTCGACTTCCTGGTGCTGGGCATCAAGCAGTCGATCAACAACGACCTCGAGGACAGTCCCGTCGAGATCGTGGTCTTCGAGGAGCCTCCGCTGGCCGAAGGCTCGGAGCAGAGCCTTCCGCCTGCCGACAAGGCGATCGAGTGGGAGCCGATGACTCCCGGCACGTCGACCAGCGAGGTCGTCCCCGGGACCAGCATCGCGAGCGCTCCCGAGATCGAGCCCGGCAGCTACAGGCTCGACATCCGCTCCGGCGAGCGTCAGGTCTTCGCGATCCCTCTGAACTGGGGCGAGCGCCTTCAGGTGCAGATCGACGCCGACCTGTCGGAGAAGACCATCAACACCCACAGCGTCAACGGCGGCTTCGAGCCCAACATCATCAGCCCGACCCGCGGCGACGAGACCTACAACTTCGGCATCCACATGCCCGACGACTGGTCCGACCTGCCGCTCGCCAACATGCCGAACGTCGACAGCTGGCATTGGCGAAAGGGCGCGGCCAGCCACCCGGTGAGCTACCTCAACCGCACGGTCGTCGACCAAGACATGGTCGCCTCTTCTCTGGCCGGCTATCGCTACATCGACGTCGGCTACAACATCGACAACCCAGATGCCGTCGTCGAGTACGACCTGACGGTCAAGGTCCTCGGCCAAGCAGGCGACGGTGAACCCGAGTACGCCGAGGACGGCGACGCGGTCGCTCCGGACAGCGACCAGGGCGTCGCGGTCGAACCACAAGAGCCCGCCAAGTCGGGCCCGACAACCGATGACGACTTCCCCGTCGTCGGTGCGACACTCACCGGCGTCGGCGGGCTCGTGCTGGTCGGCGGGCTCATCGCCACCGTTCTGGCCATGCGCAAGCGCCGTCAGATCAGCTGAAGAGCATCCAGACGCCCGTCGACAGCAATCCCAACCCCACGATGGTCGCCAGCATGCCGAGCACCGCTGATCGGGCCCACGGGGTTCGAGCAGGAACTCGAGATCGGGGATGAGTAGGCAGGTCGAGATGCTCCAGCACCTCGACCTGCCTGCCCTCGTCATCGGGCGCAACGCCCTCAGGCGGAACCTGGCCGGTCTGCCCAAGCAAGCGACGGGCGTCCAGGGCCGAGGCCGGCCGGAGGGCCGGGTCTCTGCTCGTCAGAGAGCGAGCCACATCCCACAGCCGCTGATCGACACCGTCAGGAGCGACCGCCGCCAGGCTTCCGCTTTCTGCGGGAGGTCGGGTAGCCGTCAGCATCTCCATGAGCACGACGCCAGCCGCCCACAGATCCTGCGCTGGGCTCGGATCACTCATCGCGCCCTGCTCGGGGGCGCGATAGCCAGGCGTACCCAGCAGCTGATAGGCCTCGGTCAACCGCGGCTCCTCGGCGGCGATCGCAATGCCAAAGTCCGAGAGACGCAGATGCGGGCGCCCCAGCCCGGTCGGCTCCAGCAACAGGTTGCCGGGCTTCACGTCGCGATGAACGATCCCGGCGCTGTGCACCGCGTCGAGCGCGACGAGCAGCTGATCGAGCAGGCATGCGGCCCACTGCCCGGGCAAGGGGCCGTAGTCCTTCAGCAGACTGTGCACCGATCCACCGCGTACGAGGTCCATCGTGAACAGAACCCGATCGTCCTCGGCCGACCAGCCCAGCGGTGACACACAATGCTCACTGTCGATCCGGAACGACTGCTCACGGACAAAGCGGATCAACGACGCAGCGTCGCTGTGGCGCAGCATCTTGGCAGCACGATGGACGCCCTCACGCTGATCCCAGGCGAGCCAGACCGTCCCCATGCCGCCTTCACCGATGGGTTCGAGAAGCTCGTAGCGGCCCGCGAAGACCTCACCCATCGTTGACACCGAAGGTCTGCAGGAGCTTGGCGATCGCCGGATGACTCGCGCGCAGCTGCTCGGCTGCCGCTGCGAACTCTTGGGGTGACGCCGCAGCACGGAACACCGCGCGTACGGCTGCAGGGTCGGCTTCGGTGTGATGCGTGACGACCGCCTCCGAGGTGCGCGCAGCCTCGAGCTGTCGTACGGCATCGTCGAGCGACTGCTCACCTGCGGCGACGCGGGACGCGGCGGCGTACATCAGCTGCAGGCGTTTGACCGCCGCAGGATTGCCGATCTTGACCCTCCGCGCATTCATGAGCTGCGACAGCATCGGCGCTGAGATGCCCAACAGATCGGCGACCCTGACCTGCGTCAACGACAACACCGAGGAGCACCGCTTGATCAAGTCACCGAGCGGTTCACCATAGAGGTGGGCCTGTGCCCGTCGGTTGTCATCCGCGCTGCTTGCGGTCATGGCGGTCACACTATCGAGATGAGCCTCGCAGCCTGACCCGGACCGACCCCGCCTGACCTAGTCCGGCCGAGGCTCGGTCGGACCGGCCCTCGCCTCGGCGACCGGGTCTCCGGGCTGGCCGAGCCAGCGCGGCCCTTCGACCTGCACGGTGACGGTGACGTCCTCTCCTGCGATCTCACAGGACTCGAGCGTGGCCCCGTTGCGATCGGTGATCGTCGCCGCTGCCGCGCACGCGTCGCCGGAGACCTGGAGCGCGTCGGCACCCGCCAACGCAGCCAGATCGGCGGCGGACTGGGCGGTGCGATGGGCCACGAAGACCGCGCCCACCACACCCAGAGCCGCACCGACGAAGAGCAGCATCCCGATCGCGCCGACGGCGAACGGCGCTGCCGATCCACGTTCGTCCTGAGCTCGGACCGGCCTCACTGCTCCCCCTGCATCGTCTCCGTCGCGGCGACCGCCTCGCCCCGCACGGTCACACCCGGAAACCAGCTGAAGATCCCACCGGGCCCGGCGACCCGGGCGCGGGCCGAGGCCACGACCTCCTCTGCACCGGCGCTGACACGCACCTGGGTGCCCGCTGGTCCGATCCGCCGGCCGCGAGCGACGGCGGCACCGCTGTCATCCCCGCGGGCGACGGCCCGAGCGGTCTCGCGGGCCGCGTCGACCACCTGGATCTGCGCTGCTCCCACCGACAGCAACCACACCAACCCGATGGTCACCGCCACCAGGAGCGGGATGACCATCACCAACTCCGCGGTGGCGGCGCCCCGCTCGTCCCGCTCGGCCACGGCTCAGATCCCCAGGAGACTGAGCACGTGCTGGAACAGCCTGTTGAGAAGGTCGTTGCCGAGGCCGCCGGTGAGCAGCTTGTAGAGCAGGCCGGCAAGCCCTGCGCCGGCCGCCGTTCCCACTGCGTACTCAGCCGTCGTGATCCCCTTCTCGTCCTTCTGCAGATGTGCCTTGCTCATGATGGTCCTCTCTGGTCGATGGCCGTCCGTACGGCCGTTCGAGGACGACGATGGCCCGTGCCATCGACATTCGCGACCGCCATTTCGCTACCTGTGGACAACCCCGTCCCGAACCTGCCCTGTGGACACCAATCGGCCCACTGACCAGGGCATACAGCAGCTGGCCGAGGCGTCAGCTGACGCCTCGGCCGACGCGGGTGACGTCTCGGCAGGCTGGAGCTCGGCGGTCAGATGCCGATGTTGGCGAGGAGGCCGCCGACGACCGGCACGACGCCCAGCAGGAGGAAGGCGGGGAGGAGACAGATCCCGAGTGGGACGGCGGCCTTGACGCCCACCGCGCGGGCGCGGTCCTCGACCTCGGCGCGGGCGTTCCTGGTCAGGTCGTCGGCGAGTCGCTCGACCGTCGTGGCGACCGGGGCGCCGGTGGCCTGAGCTCGGGCCAGGGCCCGGCCCAGCGGCGCCAGTGCAGGGTCATCCACCAGGGTGCGCCAGGTCTTCTCCGGATCGGCTCCCAGGTGGAGCCGAGAGGCCGCCGGCAGGAGACGGGCAGCTGCCGGGCCGGGAAGCGCTGCCGCCACGGCGACCAGCGCCTCGGCAGGCGCGGCACCGGAGGAGAGTGCGGCGGAGAGGAGCCGAACCAGGGCGGGCAGCTCAGCTTTGGCCGCCTCGCGTTCGCGCCGCACGTCGACCGGCTCCACCCGGCCGATGACCAGCCAGCAGACGACGCCCGCCGGGGCGGCGAGCACGGCGCCCACGGCGCCTCCGACGAAGGAGTAGACAGCGCCGGCGGCGAGCAGCGCCAGGAGCGGCCGCCAGCGCATCATCCAGCCGCCCGGGTCGTCCCGGGCCTCCTCGACGACCGCGCCTACGCCAGGAAGACGCGGGGTCGGCGCCGGCAGCAACGCCGCCGCCAGCCCGAGCGCGATGGCAGCAAACCATGGAGTCATGTCGCTTCGACCCCACGCGCGAGGCCCTCGATCCACCACAGCCCCAGCCAGCCGAGCAGCATCCCGAGGCCGAGGCAGGCCAGGCCGACCGGCGATCCGAAGAGGAATGCCAACGGATCGCCGCCGACTCCGCTGCCCATCGCCAGAGCGGCCACAGGCAGGCCGGCGATCAGACGAGCGGTGGAGCGGGCCGATCCGAGCTCACCGTCGACGACCCGCTGGGTGGCGGCGGCGGCTCGGAGGTCGAGCGCGACCCGGTCGAGCGCGTCCGCGAGACCGCTCCCGGTCTGGTGCGCGATCTGCCAGGCGGCGGCGACCACACGAAGCGACCCCGCCCCCGGAACCTCGGCGACCTTCCGCCAGGCGGCGGGGACGTCCGAGCCCATACGCTGCGCCTCCGCCACCGGCTCGATCATCGGCCACTCCACGGCGAGCTGTGACAGCGCAGGGCCGGGTGGGTGTCCGGCTGCGAGCTCGGCCGCCATCTGCTCGCAGGCCTCGACCACGCGGTTGGCCGTACGCCCCGCCTCGATCCGCTCACAGCGGCGCCGCCACAGGGCGGCCCCGCCGAAGCTGGCGATCCCGAGCAAGACAGCCGCGACGACCGCCTTGCCCGGGAAGACCATGGGGATCAGGGCGGCCAGGAAGAGCGTCCACCGCGGCAACCGCCATGCGGGCGCCCGTGATCCGACCAACGCAGGCGGACGGAGCATCAGCGCGGCGGCGGCACCTGCCAGCAAGGCGACCAGCCCGAGGCTCACCCCGCTCACCGATCCGCTCCCAGCAGTGCCTCGAGCCGTCCCGAGGCAGGCCCCGCGATGACGTCGCCGTCAGCGGCCACCGAGCAGGCGGTCTCCATCCGAACCAGCCCGTCGGCTCCGCGACACGGGACCGCGATCTCGGTCAGCACCCGGCGACCGTCACGCCGACGCAGATGCACCACCACGTCCACACCGGAGGCGAACTGACTGTGCGCCGCCTCCCGGCCCAGCCCAGCGGCGAGCGCCAGAGCCTCGACCCGCGCCGGGACGTCGGCCGCGGAGTTGGCGTGCAGCGTGCCGCAGCCGCCCTCGTGCCCGGTGTTCAGCGCAGCGAGCAGGTCGACGACCTCGGCACCACGCACCTCCCCCACGACCAGCCGGTCCGGTCGCATCCTGAGGGCTTGGCGGACCAGGGCGTGGAGCTCGACCACGCCCGCGGCCTCGATGTTGGCCGGCCGCGCCTCCAGACCAACCACGTGCGGGTGGTCCGGGCGCAGCTCGGAGGCGTCCTCCACCAGCACCAGCCGCTCCTCGGGCGGCACCAGCGACAGCAGAGACGCCAGCAGCGTGGTCTTCCCGCTGCCCGTCCCTCCCGAGACCAGGAAGGCTGAGCGCGCCAGCACCAGCCGTCGCAGGAGATCCGCGACGGCGGGCACGACCATCCCGGAGGACTCCAGCTCGTCGAGCGTGAACGCCCGCGCCGAAGGGACCCGAAGCGAGATCACCGTGCCTGGTCGAGCCAGCGGGGCGAGCACCGCGTGGAACCGGCTGCCGTCACCCAGCCTGAGGTCGACGTAGGGCGAGGCGTCGTCCAGACGGCGTCCGGCGCCAGCCGCCAGCCGCTGCGCCAGGCGCCGGACCGCATCGTCGTCGGGAAAGGCGACCGGAGCGGGCTCCAGGCCGGATCCGCGGTCGATGAAGACCTGGTCGGGCCCGTTGACGAGGACGTCGGTCACCCCGGGCAGCCGCAGCAGCGGCTCCAACGGACCGGCACCGACCACGTCACGACGCAGCATCTCGAAGACGCCCAGCACGGTCGCGTCACCGACGATCCGCCCCTCGGCGCGGAGCGCTTCCTGGACCCGGTGCGGGGTGAGCTCTCCCGGCGTACGCGCCAGGTGGTCGCGCACCAGGTCGACGACCTGGGGTGCGATGTCGACTGCCCCGAGAGCGCCCGTCATGCCGCCACCGCCCCTGCGCGAAGGCGACAGCGTGTCAGCACCTCGGCCGCAGCCCGGGCCAGCGGCGCCCGCTTGGATCGGATCGGCCCCAGCCCCAGGTCGACGGCCTCGGACAGCCCGCGTTGGTCGGACAGCGCGGCGATCACCGGGACCCCGAGCGCTCGGCCGACCGCCTCCGGTTCGGCGGCGCGGCCCCGGACGACGATCCGCACCCGGTCCCGCTCGGGAAGACGGGAGATCAGCCGCGCAGCGGACGCCGTGCCGGTGACGTCGGCCCGGACCACGACGAGGACGACGTCGCACCCGGTCAACAGCGCCTCGATGCCTTCGTCCGACTCGCGTGGCAGGTCGACCACGACGAGGTCATGGCCTCGACGTGCGGCGGCCAGCACCTCGCGCGCGACCTCCGGCCGCGGTGGGACGGCGTCGCCACCCGGCCAGCCCAGCAGGCCGAGCGAGCCGATGTGCGGCACCGCCTCGCGCAGCGCACGGGCACCCAGTCGCCCGGCGGTCTGACCGAGATCGCCCCAGGTCACGCCTGGGATCTCGTCGAGACCGAGCACCCGGCCGGCACCCGGCCCGAGCCGGTCGGCGTCGACCAGCAGGGTCGGTCCACGCTCGGCTCCCAGGCTGGCCAGGGCCGCGGCGTACGTCGTCGCACCGGCGCCGCCCGACCCGGCCAGCACGCCCACGACCATGCCGTCGCCGCCTTCGCCGTCGCTGACGTCGGCGAGCAGGCCGGCGACCACGGTCTCGGCCGAGGGCAGCTCCAGCATCGTCTCGGCGCCGATCTCCAGCGCGGCCCGGAGCAGCGGCTCACCGGTCGCGCCCCATCCCACGACGTACACCCCGTCTCTCCGGGGCGGGCGCAACGACGCCACCTCCACCAGGAGATCGGCCCCGACGAGGATCAGCGGTGGTCGTTGCCATCGGCGCAGGGCGCCGACGGCGTCGCCGCACTCCTCGACGGTGACGCCGGAGGCAGCAGCCAGGCGAGCCGCCTCAGCGGCCAGCAACGAGTCCGAGGTGATGACAAGAGGTTCCGAGGTCATGACAGCAGGATCCGTCTGGGCGCCGACATTTCCACCCGCATTTCCAGAGCCTGTGGATAACCCCGTCCCGGACCCGCCCTGTGGATGACGAACGGCCCACCCAGCGGGCGTCTACGATGAGCCCATGACACGCATCGCTGCGTTCTTCGACCTCGACAAGACGATCATCGCGAGGTCGAGCACGCTTGCGTTCTCCAAGCACTTCCAGGCCGGCGGCCTGATCACCCGAGCGGCCATGATCCGCTCGGCCTACACCCAGTTCGTCTACGTCGTCGGTGGAGCCGACCACGACCAGATGGAGAAGATGCGCAAGGCGCTCTCCGAGATGGTCACCGGATGGGACGTCGCCACGGTCAAGGAGATCGTCGCCGACACGCTCCACAACGTGGTCGACCCGCTCGTCTACGAGGAGGCCGTGCAGCTCATCGAGCAGCACCATGCCCAAGGCCACGACGTCATCATCGTCTCCGCCTCCGGCACCGAGCTGGTCGAGCCGATCGGCGCGATGCTCGGCGCCGACCACGTCGTCGCCACCCAGATGGAGATCGAGGACGGACGCTACACCGGCGAGATCGCGCTCTACGCCTACCGCGAGGAGAAGGCCCGCGCGGTCCAGCAGCTGGCCGAGCGCTTCGGCTACGACCTGGAGCAGTCCTACGCCTACTCCGACTCGGTCACCGACACACCCATGCTGGAGGAGGTCGGGCACGCGTTCGCCGTCAACCCCGACAAGGACCTCCGCAAGATCGCCAAGGAGCGCGGCTGGGACATTCTTGTCTTCAACAAGCCTGTCGCGCTGCGCAGCCGGGTGCTCACCCCGTCGACACCGACCCTGGCCGCGCTGGCCGTCGGCGGTGCCGTGGCGATCGCCGGCGGGGTCATCTGGGCGGGCACGAAGCGTCGTCGCCTCGGCGCCTGACCCGCGCGGCACCAGGATCGGGCGGGAGCGGAATCATCCTCCTGATCCCGCAGAATTTCCAGCCTTGAATCTCGCCGCTGATCAGCGTAGAAACGAAGTCGCAACAAGACGTACACGAGTGCCAAGGCACCCACGCGGCGATCAACCCATCTGATGGGGTGCTGTAGCCGGGGAGAAATCCCGACGCAGTGACCAGACCCTGCACGCTTGGTAACCAGACGGCCTCGTGTCCGTGGTGGCATCCGGTGCTCACAACCCACCGGGTGCCACCTTCATTTCTCCCCGGACCATTTCGGCGACCTCGCGCCCGTTCTACTCGGCCGCGTCCAGACGCAGCGGCGAGGCCTCGGCCCCGGCGGCGTACGCCTCGGCCGCATAGAGCAGCCACGAGTGCGCCCCCGCCTGACCGCCTTCACGGAAGCCGCGCAGGTTCGACTCGTAGGCGGCACGCAGCGCCAGATGACCGGCCTCCGGCACGACCAGCGACTTCTCGTCCACGCCGCGCGCGACCAGGATGAGCCGCTCTGCGGCACGCGCGACCAGTCCGTTGTGGGAGGCGAACGGCGCCGACGTCGCCAGGTCGGCGTGCACGAATGCCGCGACGGCCAACGCCGGAGCCGACGTCGGAGCGAGCAGCAGATCGGAGAGACGCCGCAACCGCTCGGCCGCGGACGAGGACCGCGGCCGCCCCAGCTCCTCGGCCTCGAGCGACGCGCCCGCCACCAGCGCGTGCATCCGCGCGAACGCCTGCATGGGCGTCTGCTTCACCACCGGCACCAGCGCGAGCAGCTCGGTCGAGAGCCGCACCGCATCCTGTGCGATCGCGTCGCCGCCGGAGGCCCGGATCTCGGCGAGCGTCGCGCCGGAGCCCTCCAGCACGGCGGACGCGTGCGCACCGCGCAGCAGCGACTCGGCGGTGGTCTCCGGGGACGTACGCCGCAGTCCCCGGTCACGCAGCATCACGTCGATGCCGTCACGAGCAGCGGCGAACCCCGACGCCACGCCTTCGAGCGACACCAACCGGGCAAGCGGATCGTCCTTCACGCGTCAACCATAAGCGCGCGTTACCCTGACCGAGATGACGGACCCAGCGAACCCCGACCCGGCACGCTCCTTCGGAGGCGTGGCGGACAGCTATGACCGCGGGCGCCCGTCCTATCCGACAGCTGCGGTGAAGTGGCTGGTCGGCGCGGAGTCGTGCTCGGTCCTCGAGCTCGGCGCCGGCACCGGGAAGCTCACTGAGGTCCTCGTCGGCCTGGGCCATGACGTCTTCGCGACCGACCCGGACGACGCGATGCTCGACATCCTGTCCGGGAAGCTCCCCGACGTACGCGCCACCAGCGGCACCGCCGAGCAGATCCCGACCGGCGACTCTCTCTACGACGTGGTCGTCGTCGGCCAGGCCTTCCACTGGTTCGACCACACCAAGGCCCTTGCGGAGATCGCCCGAGTCCTGAAGAGCGAGGGCCGGCTGGCGATCATCCAGAACGACCGGGACAACCGCATCCCCTGGGTCCGCAGGCTCGGCGACCTTCTGGGCCACCTCGACCACGACTTCGACCACGCCGAGACCCTCGATGACTCCGGTCTCTTCTCGGCGGTCGAGTCCCAGACCTTCCGGCACTGGCAGGTCGTCGACCGTCGCACGATCCAGGACCTGGCCGTGTCGCGATCCAACATCGCCTCGCTCGAGCCGGAGGCCCAGGAGCGGAAGCGGCGCGAGGTGCTGGCCTTCTACGACGCCTACGGCCGCGGCATGGACGGCATGCAGCTGCCCTACAACTGCCGCGCCTGGCACGCCCAGGTGCTCCCACACGCCCAGGTGGTCTCGACAGGCTCGACCACCGGCGCGCGCGAGGTCGACGGGGCGGACGAGCGTGACGATGCCGACGGGCCGGCGGTGCCGCTGGCCAAGCGCACCGACACCGCCGTACGCCTCCCCCGGGTCGTCACCGACCCGGACAACGGCGACGACGACCTGCTCATCGACTTCCGGTGAGCCCCGCCCTCACGACAGGGGCCGATCACGCGTGGTGAGCGCATCGCGCCTCGGGTCCATCAGGTCGAAGCTCTGGAGGATCCAGAAGATCGTGAAGCAGGCCAGCAGCGAGACCTCGGTCGCCAGCAGCCAGTAGTCCCAGCCGGCCAGACCCAGCACGATGCCCGCTGCCAGCAGCACCACCATCGCCACGACCAGTGCCCAGTAGGTCTTGTCGAACCGCGTACGCGCCTTGTCGGCCTCCTGCGCGATCTTTCGCACGCCCCAGTCGGTGTTGAGCACCACGGCGAGCGCGAACGGCGTGAACGTGAACACGGCCGCGAGCCCGTGCGCCTTGCTCGCGAAGCCGTCCTGGTCGATCAGCAGCCAGACCACGCCGACCACCCACGCTCCGGCGACGGAGCCCAGTCCGATGGCGGCCCAGCGTGAGGGCCAGGCTCCGGCGACGGCCCGCTTGCGCAGCCCGAAGATCAGGACGACGACCCAGCCGATCGCCATCACCGCCAGGTAGCTCCAAGCGTTGTTGACGATGGCCGCCTTGTCGATCTCCTGCCCGATCTCAGGCGTCGGGACGAAGCCCACCATCGGGGCCGAGAGCCCGGCGAGGTTGAGCGCGGTGTCCTCGGCGTCGGTGTAGCCCCGCAGCACCACCAGAGACACGCCCAGCGCGCACAGCACAGCGGTGAAGACCGGGCCTGCAGGGGTGTAGTAGTACGACGAGATCGAGGTCTGCCATTCGCCACTCGCGATCGTCTCAGCGCCCACCGAGATCGCCAGGCCCGCGAGCAGACAGCACAACGCGAAACGGACATAGCGGTACGTCGTCACCTCGGTCGTCATGCTCCCTGAACGTAGCGGGATCCGGGCACCTACGCGCCGCTATTCACCCGCGCGTCCGAGACCCGCGCCAACCGTTCACCATGCATTCTCGACCAACGGTCGACGTGATGAATGCCACACTCGCTAACGTAAATCGATCGGGATACCCGGTGATTTCGATAAATCGTCCGTCCGCACTCCGATGCACCCATGAAGATGACGATCACGTGAAATCCTTCGTCCCGGGCCACAGATGTCTTGGGATGCGGCGACGGACGCATTAGCGTCCGGAGAAAGCCGCATATCTGTGCCGTAGCCCCACCACCATCACCGCTCGGGGGATGCCTCCTGCGGAAAAAGTGAGGTCGACATGTCCACCGTGACGTATCTCGAGGACGGCCCTTCCGTCCTCTCCCTGTACGAAGGCTTCTTCGCCGGTGGCGCGCGGATCCTGCACACCGCAGTCGTCCGCTCGCTCGACGCCACCACGTCTCAGCGACACAGCGTGCTGAGCCTGAGCGACCGCGTGCAGCGCGAGTTCACCGCCCAGCGGATCTCCTCGGACAACTCCTACCGGCGCCTGACCTCGGCCGGCGTGCCGGTCAGGGCACTGAGACGTACGCCGACCGGCCCGATCACCGCCAGCCAGCTCAAGCGGGTGGCGCAGTCGGTGGGGAAGGCGGACGTGGTGCTCTCCCTCAAGGAGCAGCCACTCACGGTGCTGGGCAAGGTCGGCACGTCGGGGACCCCGCTGATCACCTGCCTGCACCGGTCCGACCCGGAGCACCAGGGGGCCGGCGTACAGGAGCTCATCGACCTCGATCGGGCCGGACTGCTGACCGCGGCGGTGTGCTGTGCGGAGTCGACCCAGCGCGCCTACCACGAGGCGACCGGCATTCCGCTGGAGCGGCTGCCGGTCTTCCCCAACGGCGTCGATCTCGACCGGTTCCGCACCGACGCCGACCTGCGGAAGAGCAAGCGGGCCGAGCTCGGCGTGGCCGGCGACGCGCCTGTGGTGATGATCGCCGCGCGCTTCGACGCGATGAAGAACATTCCGCTCTTCGTCCGCGCCGCGCGTCGGTTCGTCCAGGAGCACCCCGACGCCCACCTGGTCATGTGCGGCGCCGGGATGACCGCCGAGAACCCGGCCTTCGCGGCGCTCATCGCCGAGGAGCTCGGCTGGTGGCCGGCCCTGCAGACCAACCTGCACGCCCTCGGGATCCAGAGCCAGATGGCGCCGCTCTACAACGCCGCCGATCTGATCACGCTCACCTCGGCGTTCGGCGAGGCCGCCCCGCTCTGCCTGCTCGAGGGCATGGCCTGCGGCGCGGTCCCGGTGACCACGCCCGTCGGCGACGCCCCGGCGATGGTCGGCGACCTCCGCCTGGTCGCGGGCTTCGACCCGGCCGAGATGGCCGAGTCCTGGAAGGCCGCCTTCGCCCAGCGCGAGGAGCACTTCGAACGCATCTTCCGACACCGCGATCACCTCTCCGAGCAGCGGCTCTTCGACGCGTACGCCCGGCTCATCAAGGAGTCCGCGGACTCGGCCCTCATCCCGGTGGCGGTCTGAGCGCTCAGTAGATGCTGACGTCGTAGGCGTTGACGGCCTCGCGGACCGGCTGGAAGAAGGTGGTCCCGCCGGAGGAGCAGTCGCCGGTGCCGCCGGAGGTGATCCCGAGAGCGGTCGAGCCGGCGTAGAGCGGGCCGCCGGAGTCTCCCGACTCGGCACAGACGTCGACCTGGATCATGCCGCGGACGGTGCCCGCCCCGCGGTAGCGGACCGAGACGTCGAGCGCCTCGACCCGGCCGGAGCGTACGCCGGTGGACGAGCCTTCGCGGGTGACCCGCTGGCCGACCCGAGCGTCACCGACGGTGTAGCCGCCCGAGTGGGTGAGCGAGGAGTTGCCATAACGCACCAGCGCGTAGTCGTTGCCCGGGAAGCTCGACTTGGTGGTCGGCCCGATCCGGGTGGTCTCTCGGGAGTTGGTGTACCACGTCCCCACCTCTTCGGCGCAGTGGCCGGCGGTGAGCAGGTAGTGGGTGCCTCCGCTACGTACGTTGAAGCCCAGGGAGCATCTGATGCCACCGCCGTAGATGGCGTCACCGGCGCCGAGGAGCGGCTTGAACTCGCCCTTGGCGCGCTTGACCGTGATCGCATCGGCATCGACCCCGATGGATCGGGTCAACCGGTTCAGCGCGGTTTCGGGGACGGCGGAGTCCGCGGTCACGACCACCTTGCCGGTGGCCTCGTCGGTGTACCACGCGATCCCGGCCAGGGCCGACCTGCTGACCGCGGAGTCGACGGCGGAGTGGACGGCCGCGAGCGCCTTCGCGCTGCGCTTGCCCTCGCTGAACTTCTCCTCCGGAGGTGCGGCTGCCGCCGGCGTGGCCGCGGCGGTAGCCGCCAGCCCTAGCCCGACCGCTGCCGCAAGCAGACGGTTGCGTGACCTGATGAACCCCATGCGTTCCTCCTGCGTGCCCGAACACGATCACAGTGAGTATGTCGTTGTCGGCACCTCCTCGCCAGTGCTGGGCAAAAAATCTTTCCCACTGCAACGAAACCACGTACGCCGCGGGGCGAGGTGGATCGACCCACCCCGCCCCGCGGCGTACCCGTGCTCTGTCAGTAAATGGTCGCGCCGTAGACGCTGAGCGCCTCAGTCACCGGCTGGAAGAAGGTCGTCCCGCCGGTGGTGCAGTTGCCGCTGCCGCCGGAGGTCAGACCCAGCGCGGTCGAACCGGAGTAGAGCGCGCCGCCGGAGTCACCGGGCTCGGCGCACACGTTGGTCTGGATCAGGCCGCTGACCGTTCCCTGGGAGTAGCGGACGCTCGCGTTGAGCGCGGTCACGGTGCCGCGGTGGACACCGGTGGTGGAGCCGTCCCGGGTGACGCTCTGGCCGACCCAGGCGTTGCCCGCGGTGAAGCCACCGCTCTTGGAGATCGACGTGCGGTGGCGGACGATGCCGTAGTCGTTGCCCGGGAAGCTCGAGCCGGCGGTGGAGCCGAGCAGCGTGCTCTGCGAGGAGTTGGTGTACCAGGTCGAGACGTTGTTGGTGCAGTGGCCCGCGGTCAGGAAGTAGTCGGCGCCGCTGACCTTGACGTTGAAGCCGAGCGAGCAGCGGGAGCCGCCGCCGTAGATCGCGTCACCGGGACCGATGAGCGGGGTGAACTCACCCTTGGTGTGCTTGACGGTCACGGCCTGGTCGCCCTGGCTCGTCTTCTCGGCAGCAGCCTTCTTGACCTTCGCGATCTCGGAGGCGGAGACCGTCTCATCGACGGTGACGACGACCTTGCCGGAGGCCGGGTCGGTGTACCACGACGAGCCGACCGGGGCGGACTCGTCGACAGCCGACCTGACCGAGGCGACCTCGGCCTTGCTGAACTCTGCCTTGCCGGACCCGGCGTCCGCGGCAGCAGCCGGGACGGCCACGGCGGCGGAGGCCGCGAGGCCAACACCTGCGGCGAGCGCGGCGATCGTGCGGGGACGGAAAGTGGTGCGATCGAACCTCATACGTCTCCTCCTGGGGGAATGGCCCGCTGGTTGCAGGCTCCTGCGCCCGAACCACGGGTTTCGTGGCTTACCGGGGCAGGTAACTGAGTTTCGTGTTCTTTCCCCGGCAGCGCAGCACATTCGAATCCCCAAGAATCTGCATTGCAACGACTGGCTCTTCGGCTTCTTGCAATGCAGCAACACGCATTTCTCCAGACGGCTTTCGGCATTTGCCCGCCGAAGAGGATTGCGAAAGCATTGCGAAGTTGTAGGTGCCCGAGTCGCGGGCCGCGTACGGTAGGTATTTCGTGTTCATCTCGCTGCTCGAGCGAGGGATTCGGACAGGAGATCGTCCGTCTTCCAAACCTTCGGCGTGGCGACCGTTGATAGATGGTAGACAAACCCCATGCCGTATCCGCCGCCCTCAGGCTCCCCCGGTTCGGGCGCGCCTGACGAGGAGCCGCAGAAGCAGCCTGCGCCGTTCGACTACAACGAGCGCCTGATCGGGCTGTCCGTGGGCGACGGCGGCGACCGGCCTGCGTTCAACGCCCGCAAGGAGCGCGCCGGGCACGGTGGCCCGCTGCGCCAGGTCCTGACCATCGCCGTGTCCCTCGCTCTCGTGGTCGTGTGCGGCGTGGTGGTCTACGCCCTCTTCACGCGCGGGGACGACGCGGCCACGACCGTCGGAACGCCGACGGGGAGCGACACTCCCTCGGCCGGGGAAAGACCGACGGACTCGGCAAGCCCCGAAGGCGAGCGCTCCGACGTCAGCGGCGAGTCCAGCGGCAAGCCCGGCTGGCCCGGGACGAGCTCACCGGCCGACCCCAGCAACGGCGCCACCTCGCGTTCGACCATCGGCCCCGAGCGACTCTCCAAGGCCGATGTCCCGCGCCCGTGGGAGTTCACCTACGGCGAGGTCACGCTGAAGGCCCGCTACCTCAGCGGCAAGGACTACGCAGGCTGCAAGGCGACGCTCAAGCGCGTGGTCCGCGACCTCGGCTGCGACTACGCCGTCCGGGTCTCCTACAAGGCTCAGCAGAACAACGTACGGATGACCCACTTCGTCTACGACTTCAGCACCGTCGAGGCTGCCGGGGAGGCTGCCGCGAAGATCGAGCCGAGGCACGTGATCCCGCCCACGGAGGCCTCCCTGCCGGGCTACACCCAGGGCTGGTTCAAGGTGAAGGACTACGGCAAGTACGTCGTCTACACCATGGTCACCGCCACCGGCGCCATCACCGAGGCCAAGGGCAAGGAGTACACCTCCTACGGCAACACCGACCTCGGTGCGGAGATCCTCTTCCGGATGTGAGTCCGGATCAGGGACTCGGCTGATCCGCTCCCGGCGACGGCACCTCGCTCGAGCCGCTCTCACCGGTGTCCGGCTGCTCTGTGGGCTCCGCGCTGGGCTCCACGGACGCCGAGACGCTCGGCTCCACCGGCACGGCGGGCTCCGACGGCTGTGGCGTCTCCGAGGTGTCGGAGCTCGGGTTCGAGGTCGGCTCCGAGGTCGCGGTCCCACCCGTTGACGGATCCTGGCGCGGCTTCTCGTCGCGCTCGCCGGAACCGCCGCCGGTCACACCGGAGATCGTGGTGCGCCCGTCGTCGTCGCCCACGATCGAGCTGACGCTGCGGCCGGCGAGCAGCTCGACGATCGTGATCGCGGCGACCACGACCACGAACATCGCCAGCGAGGCCAGTCCGATCCGCTTCCAGGGCAGCGCGCGGAGACGCTCTCGCCAACCGGACCCCTCCGCCGCGTCGCTGGACTCGACGGGCTCGGTCGCAGCGATGAGCTCCGAGACGGACTCGGGAGTGGGCTTCGAACCGCCACGTGAGCCGGCGAGCCCGGCCGACCGCCACCGGGCCAGTGCCTGGGCCCGGGCCACCTTCTCGCGGCTCTTCGCCAACCCCTGCGAATAGAGGTTGGTGCCGATCGTGGCCGCGATGCTGCCGACCGCTGCGCCCGCCAGGGTGCCCACGGCACCGAGCGTGGAGAGCAGCAGCGCGGAGGTGACCGCAGCGAGCGCGCCAGCGGTGGTCGCGAGCCAGTCGATGCGTGCTGGCTTTGTGGCCCGGGTGTCGCTGGAGGGCGGGGTGTCGCTCATTGAGCCCAGGTTAACTCGCGACCTGACGCAACCGGCAGCAACTTGACGCAGGTCACCCCTGGCCCAGGTCACGCTCCAGAGCCGCGGCGCCGGACATCAGGGTCGAGACGAGGCTCGGCAGCGACTCCTTGTCGTAGCGGACGCTGGGCATGGAGATCGACATCCCGGCGACGACGTCACCCCCAGCGCCTCGGACGGGGACCCCGACGGCGACCACCCCCCGCTCGGTGCGGCCGTCGTTGAACGCGAATCCGCTGCGGCGTACCCGCTCGAGCTCGGTGCGCAGCGCGTCGAGGTCCGGGCGATCGGCCGATTGATCGGCGTACCTCTCCCGGGAGTAGATCGAGGCGAGCTCCTCGTCGGCGATCTGGGCGAGGAGCAGGAGGCCGGCGGTGGTGCGGTGGGCAGGGAAGACCATGCCCTCGCGAGAGCCGACCTTGAGCGACTGCGGCGACTCGACCGAGGCGATGAACCGGCAGGTGTCCCCGGCGCGGACGGCGACGTTGGCGGACTCGCCGAGCAGGTCGACCAGACGCTGCAGATGCGGCAGCGCCACCTGACGGAGCCGGGAAGCGGTCGAGCGGGAGTGTGCGGCCAGCTCCAGCACGGGGCCGGCTCGGTAGACCTTGTCCTCGTCCTGGACCGCGAAGTCGCGGTAGACCAGCATGGCGAGCAGCCGGTGAGCGGTGGAGCGGGCTACGTCGAGCCGAGCCGCTGCCTCGGAGACAGTCAGGCGACCTTCGACCTGAAGGATCGCCGCCAGCTCGAGTGCGTGGTCGACGCTGGTGATCGCGTACGGGGGCCGGGTCTTGATCGGCTTGTCCATCCCACCTCTTCCTGATCACACCAAACCAAGCATCTATCGCCTGGCTCCGCAGGAGATTCACGGACCTAGTTGTTCTTTTCAACAGAATCATTTGTTCTGTCGGCGCTGAACCAGCACTCTGTGACCATGACCATCCTGATCGACGCCACCCCGGCGCGTACGTTCGACGACTCCCGCCGCTGGGTCACCGAGGGCACCGCCCTGCTGACCGACGGCATCGATCGGCTCGACTCCGCCGATTTCGACGGCGACTCGCAGCTGCCGGGCTGGACCCGCAAGCACCTGATCGGCCACGTCGCCGCCAACTCCGAGGCCCTCGGCAACCTGATCTCCTGGGCGGAGACGGGCGTGGAGAAGCGGATGTACGCCTCCCCGGAGCAGCGCAACGCCGACATCGAGGCGGCCGCGACGCGACCCGCCGACGAGCTCCGGGCGTGGTGTCTCAGCGGAGCCGGGGAGCTCGAAGAGGCCATGGACCGGCTGACCCCCGAGCAGTGGGAGCACGAGGTGATCACCGCACAGCTCGTCACCCGCAAGGCCGGCGACGTCCCGTGGATGCGTGCTCGGGAGGTCTTCGTTCATGCCGTCGACCTCGGCGTCGGGATCACCTTCGCGGACCTGCCCGATGACTTCCTGTTCGCGCTGGCCGACGAGATCCGTACGAAGCGGGCTCTCTCGGACGACGACCTGCGCGGCGTCACAGGAACTCTGCCCGAGGTCGCTGCCTGGCTCGCCGGACGGCCGCACGGCCTGGTCGACGCACCGGAGCTCGGCCCCTGGCTGTGACCAACGCTGGCGCCCACCCGTCGGCGCATCGCCGAAAGTAGCAGCGGCGGCGGGGTCGTAAGAGAGAATGGAGGAACCGCGTGGGAACGTTTCTCCCACGTGATTCTTTACTCGCAGGGGGCCCGATGACTACGCCGACACCACCACCGCCGCCGGACGGCTATGGTGCGATGCCGCCGGCACCGAACCTGCAGCCTGCGACGCAGCAGCCTGTCCGGCCGCCGAACGAAAATTCGTTCGGCGCGGGCGGACCACCACCCCCACCCGCACCCCGGTCGCACAACCCGTGGCCCATCATCATCGGGCTCGGCGCGATCGCCGGCGTGCTCATCATCGGCGTGATCATCACAGCTGGCATCGTCGTCCTCAGCGGTGAGGACGATCCCACCGCCGGGCCTGGGCCATTGACCGTGACGCCGACGCCGAGCACGTCACCTGACCCGTCGGCCACCGATCCCGCGGCCGGCGGTCTGGCCGCAGAGCTCTTCGAGGGCGACTGGAAGTTCAAGCTCGGCGACGTGAGCATGAACGCGACGTACGGGGCCTCCCAGGACTACCCGGACTGCGGCCCGATCGCTTCGGCGGCCCTGGACAGGAAGGGCTGCCGCTACGCCGCGATGGGGATCCACGACGCCGAGGGCGGCAAGGTCCGGATGCTCCGGATCGTCTACGTCTTCGACAGCGAGGCGGAGGCGACGGCGGCCGCGAAGTCGGTCAAGGAGACCGACTTCGACCTACCCACCGGCAGCCTCATCGAGGACGACGTGATCGGAAAATGGGTCGCCAAGGACTCCTCCAAGGCGGTCGTCGTCGGCTTCGTGACTGCGCAGAAGGGCGTCTCGGAGAAGAGGGTCGACGACTATCTCCACTACGGCACCGCCGACATCGCGGGCGCACTGATCTTCATGGACCTGTAGATGCTGGAGTTCACCCGAGGTTTCTGAGTATTCGAACGCGTTTGGTTCGACGCACACGGCTCACCCATACCGTCGGTAGGCGTGTCCCCCAACGCACCGTTCGCCTCGGGCTCCGCTTCGGACGGGCCCGACCGGATCGACCAGCGATGGCGCGCCGGCTTCATCGCCGTGGCGCTGTGCGGCGTTCTCGCTGCCGCGCTCAGCTTCCTCGTGCCGACGACGGCGTCGGCAGGCCCGACCGTCAAGGTCGCCCAAGCCGAACCGGTCCAGCCAGGCTTCCAACGCTTCGCCTGGCTCAACGCCTGGGCCGACCACCACACGGCACCCGGAGGCGCCGCTGCCGGCCGGCTCGACGGGGTGCCGCGAATGCGGATCGTGGTGGGTCACCTGCGGCGTACGCTCATCGACTTCGGGGTGCTCGCCGAGGTGCAGGCTCGACAGCGGGAGGCGTTCGAGTCCTTCGGCGGGGAGTTCGCCCTCGTCTCCACTCCCGATCCGACCGACGACGCGGTCTTCTACCGCCGCTCGGTCTTCCAGCTGGTCAGCAAGGACACCGTCACCATGTACTACCGCGACGGCGCGCGCGTCAGCGCGCCGGTCGTGGTGCTGGAGGAGCGATCCTCGGGCCAGCGCGTCGGGGTCTTGCCGGTGCACTTCCCGGCGAGCCTCCCGTCGATCCCCGAGCAGAAGAGGTGGCGCGACCTGAACGCCCTGATCGTCAAGGACGTGGTGGCGAGCGCCGAGGTGCCGATGGTCGTCGCGGGTGACTTCAACCAGCGCAACGACATCCTGTGCGACCTCACCTCGCCCGAGACCGGTCTGGTGAGCCCGCTCGCGACGCACGACGGGTGCGCCACCGCCCCGCGGGCACCGATCGACCAGGCGTTCCTCAGCCCGTCGCTGCGACCCGCCCGCTACCGGGTCTACGCCGGCCCGTCGGCCCGTCGGGCCACTGACCACGCCGCGTTCTACCAGGTCAGGGTGCGGATACCAGACAGCTTCTGAGCATTTCAGAAGTACGTCCGGACCAGGTCGGTCACGGTGTAGTCGAGGTCCACGACCGGGATCAACCGCCACTTGTCGAACGCCGTGCACGGGTGGGAGATCCCGAAGCCGACCAGGTCGCCCGGCCGCAGTCCGGCGTCGGTGCGCAGGAAGGCGTGCTGGTCGCCCAGCTTCTCCACGGCGCCCTCGAGCTCCTCGCCGCCGTTGCCGCCGTTGCGCCGCACGGCGAGCGGGACGGGCAGTCCGTTGTCATAGGGCGCGTCCCGTCGACCCATGCCCACGATCACCAGCCCATCCTCGGGTGCCGAGAGCACCTGGGCCCAGATCTCGATGGCCGGTTCGAGGCTTCCCTCGATCCGGTTGAAGGGCGTCTTGTCGGCGTAGAGGCTGTGATCATGGGTGATGTACGCACCGCTGCGGAGCACCTTGCGAGGTGTCATCCCGTCCGGCCAGCCCGTCGTCCAGCGCTCGGCGAGCACGTCGAAGTAGGAGCTCCCGCCCGCGGAGACGATCGCATCAGCAGCGACCAGGCCCTCGGTGAAGAGGGTCGAGGCGAGCTCCTTGAGCCGGTCGAAGTAGTCACCGACAGCCGCGGGCGTCCCCAGCCCGCCCTCGTAGCCGGCCACACCCGCCAGGAGTACGCCAGGCGTGGAGTCCACCACCCGCGCCAGCTCGACGGCCGCCTCGACGGAGCGGCAGCCGGTGCGCCCGCCGGGGAAGCCCAGGTCGATCAGCACCGCCAGCGGCCGGTCCTCGTCGCCGACCAGGACCGAAGCCTCGGCCGCGGCCTCGACGCCCTCGAGCGAGTCGACCCAGTGCAGATGGAGGAACTCCGGATCGGCCGCACGCTCGGAGGCGACCCAGCTCAGCGCGCTGTGGTCGAGGATCTCGTTGGCGACCAGGACCCGGCGTACACCGGCGTGGCGGGCGACCAGGGCCTGGCTGGGTGAGGCGACCGTGATCGCCCACGCGCCGGCGTCCAGCTGCCGCCGATAGAGCGAGGGCGCCATCGTGGTCTTGCCGTGCGGGGCGAGCAGCAGGTCGTGCTCCTCCGCGAACGCCGCGAGGGTCGCGATGTTGTGCTCCAGCGCACTCTTCTTGAGCGCCATCACCGGCCAGGTGAACGAGCCGTCGAAGAGATTGCGGCCGGTGGCTGCGTACGCGGTGAGATCGACGGCTTCTGCTGGCTCCCAGAAGCCCTTGTCCGCCCAGGTCACGTGATCATCCATCGGGACAGAACCTACCGACGGCCCAAGCGCGGGACACCGGGTTTCGAGAAATCGTGGAAATCCCCAGGGAGGTATCGACGTCGCTTATCGTGACGCCATGGCCAACCTCCGCGCAGCCCAGAGGGCGATGACTCGCCAGCTCCTGCTGGATGCGGCGATGGACCGGTTCGTCGCGAGCGGCTACGCGGCCACGACGATCGACGAGATCGCCTCGGCGGCAGGCACCACCCGGGTGACGTTCTATGCCTACTTCGGCTCGAAGTCCGAGATCCTCAAGGCCCTGATCGCCGAGCGCCTCGAGGACGAGCTGGCCCAGCTCCGCTCCCCGCAGGGCAACTCGCTCGGCGGCCTCGCCGATGCGGTGGCGGTCGGCACCCATGAGCAGCTGGGGGCCTGGATCCGGCAGGCCGTGGCCCAGTGGCCGGGGGTGCGCCCGATCGTCACGATCGTCCGGGCCGCCCAGGCGGTCGATCCCGATCTCACCCACATCGTCGACGGGTGGACGGACGAGACGATCGAGGACGTCAGCGCGGGGCTGGACAAGGCGGGCCGGTTCGACGCCGACAGCCGTCGGCTCCGCGGCGCACTGGCGGTCGGTCAGCTCGACTACCTGTTCCAGCGCTGGGCCGATGGGTTCTGGGGTGTCGAGCAGGACCGCATGTGCGAGCTGATCACCGAGAGCTGGGTCATGCTACTGGGCGACCCGGACTGACCGGCGGGTCACAGGAAGGTCTGGCCCTCGCCGCGGTAGGTCGGCGCGACGGTGATGATCGA
The DNA here is from genome assembly GCF_040613495.1 of Nocardioides sp. NPDC006273. Taxonomy (NCBI): domain Bacteria; kingdom Bacillati; phylum Actinomycetota; class Actinomycetes; order Propionibacteriales; family Nocardioidaceae; genus Nocardioides; species Nocardioides sp. NPDC006273. The sequence goes on from NZ_JBEXSD010000029.1 coordinate 58,833, forward strand.
GTCACCCTCGATCAACTGGAGGACGTCGAGCCGCTCGCAGACCTCCCCGGCCTTCGCGTGGCGGAACCAGACCTTGTCGCCGATCGCGAGCACGTCAGCGGCGTGCCCGCGCAGCGGCGTCTGCACCTCCCCGGCGCCTTCGGTTCCGACGTACTCCAGCCCGAAGGGGTAGGTCGGGGTCGGGACCCGGTCGTGCCCGGGCGGGCCGGAGGCGATCCAGCCGCCACCGGCCACGGTGACGATTCCGGCCGCGGGGCGCCGGACGACGCTCAGCCCGAAGTAGGCCGCCGGATGGGGCGTGAAGGCGTCGTAGCGGTCGAAGAGGGTCGGACCGTAGAGCCCGGACCCGGCCGCGATCTCGGTCACCGAGTGATCGGCGCGGGTGGACTCGATCGAGCCCGTGCCGCCGCCGTTGACGAACTCGAGGTCGGCCAGCGAGCGTACGGCGGCGACGATCTTCCCACGGCGCTCGGCGATCTCGGCGATGGCGGCCTTCTTCATCCTTCTGATGACGGCCGCGGGCGGGTTGCCGCCCAGCGGACGGTCGACGGTGCCGGCGACCTGGCCCTCGTAGGCCATCAGCCCGACCAGCTGGAAGGCCGGATCCTCGGCGACGATCCGGGCGAGGGCGACGGCGTCCTCGGGCGTGCGCACCGGGGAGCGGCGGGCACCGAGCCAGATGCGGTGGGCGATCACCAGGGCGGCGTCGAGGTCGATGGCGACGCGTACGGGCGCTGCCGGAGTGCCGATCGCGGCCTTGACCAACGCCAACCCCTCGGCGCTGTCGACCATCAGCGTGATCCGGGCGAGCTTCTCCTCGTCGTTCGCGAGGGCCGCGAGACCGGCGCGGTCCGCGGTCGGATAGCCGATCACGATGTCGTAGTGCGTCTCGGCCAGCCACAGCGCCTCTGCCAGCGTGAACGCCAGGATCCCCTCATATCCCTCGCGGGCGAGCACGCGGTCGATCAGCGCCCGGCAACGTACGGACTTGCTCGCCACCCTGATCGGGGTGCCCGCGGCGCGGCGCACCAGGTCGTCGGTGTTGGCGTCGAACGCCTGCAGGTCCACCACCCCGACGGGCCCGTCGAGGCAGGCGGTCGCGCGGTCGAGTCGTTCGTGCTGCTGGGCCGAGAGATGGTGGGAGCGTTGAATAGAGGGCTTAACCACGACGCACGTGTCTATGCCCCGCGCGGCACCCGCGTCAACGCTGTTCGACCAACTGTTCCGCCCGGCGGCCAAAGCGTTGACCGTGCGCCGCGGAACCGCCACTCTTGCCCGCGTGAGCGGCGTGAGCGGCGTGAGCGGCGTGAGCGGCGTGAGCGGCGTGAGTGGCATGAGTGGCATGAGTGGCATGAGTGGCGTGAGCGAGTGGCGGAACTGGGCGGGAAACCAGGCGACGGGCCCGATCGAGGTCGTCGTGCCTCGCGACGAGGCCGAGCTCGCTGCCGTCGTCGTGGCCGCGGCGGAGGCCGGACGGAGGGTACGGCCGATCGGCGCGGGGCACTCGTTCACCGCGATCGGGTCCCCGGCCGACATCCAGGTCAGCCTGGACCGTCTCACCGGGATCGTGCGCGCCGACTCGACGGCCGGCCTGGTGACGGTGCGCGGCGGCACCCGGCTCAAGGTCCTCAACCGCGCGCTCGAGGCGCTCGGGCTGTCGATGACCAACCTCGGCGACATCGAGGAGCAGTCGATCTCGGGGGCGATCTCGACCGGCACCCACGGCACCGGAGCGCGATTCGGCGGTCTGGCGACCCAGGTACGCGGCCTGCGGCTGCTCCTCGCCGACGGCTCCGTGGTCTCCTGCTCAACGGCGGAGAACCCGGAGATCTTCGACCTCGCCAGGGTGGGGCTCGGCGCGCTCGGGATCGTCGTCGAGGTCACGCTCCAGACCGAGCCGCTCTTCGCGCTCAACGCGCGCGAGGGCAACGGCGAGCTCGTCGAGGTGATGGCCTCGTTCGAGGCCCATGCGTCGGAGACCGATCACTTCGAGTTCTACTGGTTCCCGCACACCACCCGGGTCCTGACCAAGCACAACACCCGGCTGCCGCTCCCCGAGACCTCGCTGGAGCCGGTGGGCCGGGTCCGCGGCTGGTTCGACGACGAGCTCCTCTCCAACACGGCCTTCGGAGCGACCGTCGGACTCGGTCTTCGGGTCCCCGGCCTGGTCAAGCCGCTGGCCCGCTTCGCCGCTTCCGCCCTCTCGCCGCGCGAGTTCACCGACATCTCCTACCGGGTCTTCACCTCGCAGCGGAGGGTGCGGTTCGTGGAGAGCGAGTACGCCGTTCCGCGTGCCGCCGGGATGGATGTCCTCGCAGCGCTGCAACGTGCGGTCGAGGCGTCCTCGTGGAACATCTCCTTCCCCGTCGAGGTCCGGGTCGCGGCCGCCGACGACATCCCGCTGTCCACCGGGTTCGAGCGCGAGAACGTCTACATCGCCATTCACACCGCACCCACCTCGCCGTGGCGCGAGGAGTACTTCGCGGCCTTCGAGCGCATCGCCGGCGAGGTCGGCGGCCGCCCGCACTGGGGCAAGATGCACACGCTCTCCGCGGCTGACCTGGCCGAACGCTATCCGCGGTTCGGTGACTTCGTCGCGTTGCGCGACAAGCTCGATCCCTCGCGGATCTTCGGCAACCCCCACCTCGAGCAGGTCCTCGGCCCCTGACCCTCCCGCCGGCTAGACGGCGGTCGGCTCCGGCTCCTCCTCGCGCGGGAAATGGGCCTGCTTGAAACGTACGGCCATCCGGGTCGACGGACCCATGCCGGCCGCGGCGACGACGATGATGGCGGCGATGACGACCCAGCCGGCGCCGCTGTAGAAGTCGGGATGCCAGCCCATGGCGAGGAAGGTGAACAGCGCCGGGGCCCAGGCACCGCCGAGCTGGCGGCCGATGCCGGCGACGCCCTGGTACTCACCACGCCGGTCGGGGTCCATGAGCTCGGCCTGGAAGGCCCACGAGGCGGAGCCGATGGCGAGCTCGGCGCCGGTCACGGCCACATGGCCGACCCAGACCAGGAAGATGGTGAGGAACCCGCGGGTGTCGTGAGTGACCAGCGTGATCGCGCAGGCGGCGACGAAGAACGCGCTGCTCCACCACACCCTCCGCAACGCGTCGCGGACGTTGCGGACGCCCTTCGAGGTGTAGGCCGGGAGGATGATGCAGAGCACCGTGTTGGTCGCGAAGAGCCAGGCCAGGAGCCAGCGCGGCGAGTCGGTGTACTCGACCAGCCACAGCGGGATCACGGTGTGCAGCAGCACCTGGTTGGACCACAGCGTGCCAGTGAAGGTCGTCACCAGCAGCCAGCCGACGTTGCGCAGCGCGCCCGGCCCCGGCAGCTTCTCGACGATCTCGCCCGCGGCGCGACGTACGTCGTGGGGAGCCATCGGCAGCCGGGTGATCCAGACCGAGTTGGCGATCCCGATGGCCAGCGCGAAGAACGGTACGCCCCACTTGAGGACCGTGTCCGTGTCCATCGCGAGCGCGATACCGGCGATCAGGGCGCCGATGGTGAAGCCGAGGTTGAGGCTGGAGTACATGAACGCCTGGGTCTGGACCCGCTCCTTGTCGGGGAGGACATCGAGGACGTACGCATTCCGGCCGGCGCCGCCCGCGTTGTTGACCACCTCGAAGACGACGATGACGCACAGGTAGGCCCAGAAGCCGTGGATGAACGGCATCGTCGCGAACATCAGTGCGCTGATCAGCGCGCTGATCGCCCAGACCCGCTTGGGGCCGATGAGGTCGGCCAGCTTGCCCATCGGGTAGGCGGTGAGGAACGACGCGATCCCCGCCACCGTCAGGCCGACGCCGATCTGCGCCGGGCTCAGGCCGACGAACGCGACCAGATAGAACGCGGCCGCGGTGTTGAAGGTGCCGTCTCCCGCCGCGAAGAGAAGCGACTGCGTCGCCAACCGCCGCGACAACGGCGTCGGCGGGATCAGGTTCTGGAGAAAGACGGGCAGGCCTGGCACCGGCTGATTCCATCACTGCACCCGGGCCGTTGACACCTTGTTTTAGCCGAGACGTCACCCCGTCGGCCGAGACGTCAGGCGCGTCGGCCGAGGTGGCATCGGCGTGCCACCTCGGGCGACGTGCGTGACGCCTCGGCTCAGTTGAAGCGGCGGGAGGCGAGTGCCTCGACGGCGTCGCGGGCGGTGGCAGCGACGGCGAGGTCGACGTCGTTCTGGATCCGGGCCGTGCGGTCGGAGTCGGTGAGGGCGGCGATGGCGACGCGGCCACCGGGGTGGGTGACGACGGCGATCTCGTGCCGCAGGGTGAGGAACCCACCGGTCTTACCAGCGAGCTGGATGTCGTCGGCGAGCAGATCGGCGGCGAGCCGATGGGTGAAGACCTGCTTGCCCATCGTCTCGCGCAGCATGGCGGTCGCCTCGGGCTTGGCGATCTCGTCCCGCCAGACCCGCTCGAGCAGGTCGACGCAGGCGCGCGGCGAGCCGACGGTGGCGCGGTCGACGTCAAGGGAGTCGATCACGTGTCGGCCGCCCGGGCGGCGACCCTCGACCGCGAGCTGGGTGGCGAGGGCGAAGTCGTGGCCGGCGAGGCGGGTGGCGTAGTCGTACATCGGCTGCATCCGGTGGCGCACTCGCAGCCCCTCTACACCCCACTCGGCGAGCTGCTCGTCGACCTCGCGGGGCGAGACCTTGTCGAAGAGCGCGTCGGCGGCGGCGTTGTCGCTGAGGCTGAGCATCATCAGCATCAGGTCGGTGACGGAGCAGGTCACGTCGTGGGCGAAGGCCGACAGGCCGAACGGCCCATAGCTCCGCTCGTCGGCGGTCAGCGTCACCTTCGCGGCGGGATCGATCTCGCCGCGGGCGATCCGGTCGGCGACGACCAGGGCGAGCGGGACCTTGGCCACCGACGCCAGCGGCAGCTGGCGGTCGACGCCGACCCCGACCTCCTGGCCGGTGTCGATGTCACGGGCCAGGAACGCGACCCTGACCTGGAGATCCCGGAAGCGCTCGTCGGTGGCCTCGGCGAGGTCGATCAGCCCTCGGTCGCTACCGATCAGCGGGCTCATCCGCGCCCCTCCTCAGGGGCGCCGACGCACGCGCCGAGCAGGGCGAGAGCCTGCGCTCGCACCTCGCCTGCAGCCAACGGCCCCGGCAGTGGCTGCAGCTCCGCCAGCCGATGACCGCGGGCCACGAGGTCGATGAAGGGCGACCAGCTCAGTCCGTACGTCACCGCCTCGTGTCGTGCGCAGACCATGGTCCCGCGCCCCGCCAACGTCTCGGCCACCGCGAGCTGGTGCGGCGTACGGCGCAGGGCAGCCGGGCCGATGCCCGCGCCGTCCGCCAGCCGCCGCAGTCGGCCGGCGGGGTCGTCCAGGTCTCGTGGGAGAGCCAGCACCTGCGTACGCTCCCCGCCTCTGCGGGGGCGCAGCGATCCCAGTGACACCGGCCTCGGCATGTCCCCGATCGCGGCAGGCAGGGTCGCGGCCCCGAGCGGGGTGGCCCAGGTGGCTGCGTCGGGGTCGCACGCGTCGACCAGCCAGGCGGCCGACTTTGGCGCCTCCTCGCCGTCGCTCGCGAGGCGTACCTCGACGCCTTCTCTCTCCAGCAGCGCGACCAGCCGGGCCAGCGGGGCAGGGTCGCAGCCCGACGGCACCCCGACCACGAAGCGCTCCCGGTCATGCCGGCGGATGCTCCGCAGCAGATGGTCGGCCTGGTCGAGGAGATGCCTGGCGCGCGGGAGCAGCGCGTGCCCGGCCGGGGTGAGCGCGATCTGGCGGCGACTGCGGTCGATCAGCTCGACGCCCAGCTCGCCCTCGAGGGCACGCAGGCGCCGGCTGAGCAGCGGCTGGTCGACACCCAGCTCCAGGGCGGCCTCCGAGACGCTCATCTCGTCGGCGACCGCGGCGAAGCCGCGCAGATGAAGCAGTAGGTCCACGCGTACAGGATGTCCGATCGACCGCAGCACGTCCCATGTCACCAGCACATACGTCCATGTCGGATCGTCCTTGGACGCCGTCGCCGCGGCGGCGGCACGATTCCCGCACCACCTCAGGAACGACCTCCAGCAAAGGACTCACATGACTCACCCGATCCTCAGCCGCCGCGCCGTCCTGGGCGGAGCCGCGGCCGCGGCCGCCGTCGCCGCTACCGCAACTGCGACCGCCGGCGGTGGCTCGATGGCGTACGCCGCCGGCAGCGCCTCGATCGCCGCCCTCGAGCAGAAGCACGGGCGTCTGCTCGGCGTGTGGGCCAAGAACATCCGGACCGGACGCACGATCGAGCACCGTTCCGAGGAACGCTTCCCGATGCTGTCGACCTTCAAGACCCTCCTCGCCGCGCAGATCCTGCGGGACCTCCCCGCGCGTACGCTCCAGCAGCGCCTGACCTGGGACCCGAGCGACGTCGTCGTCAACTCCCCGATCACCTCGCTCACCACCCGCAACGGCCTGACGGTGGCGCAGCTCTGCGAGGCGGCCGTCACCCGGTCCGACAACACCGCGGCCAACGTACTGATGCGTCTCGTGGGCGGGCCGGCGGGCGTCACCGCCTTCGCCCGCTCCCTCGGCGACGACGTGAGCCGCCTGGACCGCTGGGAGCCCGACCTCAACAGCGCGATCCCCGGCGATGTGCGGGACACCACCACGCCGCACGCGATCGCCCGGTCCTACACCAAGCTGCTGCTCGGCAACGCCCTCGGTCGCACGGACCGCGCCCAGCTGACCACCTGGATGCTCGCCAACCAGTCGACCGTGACCCGGTTCGGTGCCGGGGTCCCCGCTTCCTGGCGCCTCGCCGACAAGACCGGCGGCGGCGAGTACGCCACGCGCAACGACGTCGGCGTCACCTGGACCCCCGACGGCGCCCCGATCGTCATCGCCGCCCTCACTCGCTCCGACGACCCCGCCGCCGTCCCCCTCGACGCCCCCCTCGTGGACATCGCGGCAACGGTCTGCTCCGAGCTCGCCTGACCCGCGACGGCTGACCCGCGACGGCGGCCACGCGACGTGTAACACGTCGTTTGTAGGACTACTCGCCCGTTATAACGACCGGATAGACCTACAAACGACGTGTTACACGCCCGGCGTCGGCCTGAGCTCGGCCGGCTCAGGCTCCGTACACGCTCTCCGGCACCGGCGCCTGCGCGAGGAGCTTACGGAGGGCCGGGCCGACGTCGGCGGCCTCCCACCGCGCACCGGCGTCGGCCGAGGGGCCGTGGGCCCAGCCGTTCTCGACGGTGATCTCGGTCCCGTCGATCTCGATGACCCGACCGGTGATGTCACGGGCGTCCTCCGAGGCGAGCCAGGCGACGACGGGGCTGTTGTCCTCGGGGAGCGCCATCGCGGAGGTGTCGAAGGCTCCTTCGGTCATCCGGGTCTTGGCCACGGGCGCGATCGCGTTGACCGTGACGCCGTAACGGGCCATCTCGGCGGCGGCGACGAGCGTCAGCCCGGCGATCCCGGCCTTGGCGGCGGAGTAGGTGCCCTGTCCGATCGAGCCCTGCAGGCCCGCGCCGGAGGAGGTGTTGATCACCCGAGCAGCCCGCTGGCGGCCCTTCTTGGACTCCGCCCGCCAGTACGAACCCGCGTGCCGTAGCGTCGCGAAGTGGCCCTTCAGGTGCACCCGGATCACCGCGTCCCACTCCTCCTCGGAGGTGTTGACGAGCATCCGGTCGCGTACGAATCCGGCGTTGTTCACGAGGATGTCCAGACCGCCGTACGTCTCGACGGCCTGTCGCACCATCGCCTCGGCAGCCGCGAAGTCGGCCACATCGGCGGAGTTGGCAACCGCCTCCCCACCTGCGGAGACGATCTCCTCGACCACCTGCTCAGCAGGAGAGTCCCCGGTGCCCTCCCCCGCCAGGGAGACGCCGAAGTCGTTGACGACGACCTTCGCGCCGTGGCGGGCGAGCTCGAGCGCGTGCGCCCGGCCGATGCCTCGTCCTGCCCCCGTGACGATCGCGATCCGGCCTTCGAGCAGTCGAGCCATGGTGGCATCCCCTTCCAGTCTTGCGTTCAGAAACCAAGCAACTGCTAGGCTACCAAGCAATCGCTAGGTTAGGAACGTCATGGGCATCTCCACCGAGGTCACCGACGAGCAGATCGCCGTCGTCACGATGAACCACCCGCCGGTCAACGCACTGCCGGTGAAGGGCTGGTTCGAGGTCGCCGACGCCGTCACGACCGCCGCCCGCGATGGCGCCCGAGTCGTGATCCTGCGCGCCGAGGGCAAGGGGTTCAACGCCGGCGTCGACATCAAGGAGATGCAGCAGATCGAGGGGTTCGAGGGCATCCTCGGCGCCAACCGCGGCTGCTACGCGGCCTTCAAGGCGATCTATGAGTGCCCCGTCCCGGTCATCGCCGCGGTCAACGGCTTCTGCCTCGGCGGCGGCGTCGGCCTGGTCGGCAACGCGGACACGATCGTGGCCAGCGACGACGCCTTCTTCGGCGTACCCGAGGTCGACCGCGGAGCCCTAGGCGCCGCCACCCACCTGAGCCGGCTGGTGCCACAGCACATGCTGCGTACGCTCTATTTCACCGCTCAGACCGTCACCGCCCAGCGCCTCCACGAGCTCGGTTCCGTCCACGCCGTGGTCCCCCGCGAGGAGCTAGACGAGGCCGCGCTCGAGGTCGCGAGGCAGATCGCGAAGAAGGATCCCCAGGTCATCCGCGCCGCCAAGGCTGCCCTCAACGGCATCGACCCGATCGACGTGAACGCCTCGTACCGCTTCGAGCAGGGCTTCACCTACGAGCTCAACCTCGCCGGCGTCGCCGACGAGCGCCGCGACGCCTTCGTGAAGGACGGAAGATGATGCCCACTCGGCGCAACTGCCCCGCCCCACAGCGCCGAGTCGGCGCAACTGCCCCACGTTACGACGTCCAGTCGGCGCGACTGCCCCACGCGCTCGCGCGCTCCACCTCAAGCACGGCACCAGCGGCCGCCGCACGGCGGACATCACCACCGCCGCCGGTGACGGCTGG